>NZ_JBGJZU010000002.1:15873-161106 GCF_041354475.1 Microcoleus sp. | reverse complement strand
ATCCACCTGCCCACTGCTCAAAGCTACGCTTTGAGATTGTGAACAAGTGGAATCCTCGTCTCACGCGCCTTTCATCCCACACCAACCGAAGCGGTATGGTGTGGGGATTCCCGTCTGTCAAGCTAAAAAAACTGCCGTCTTTGTGGACGAGTAGCTATTTCGTGAGTACGGCAGGCAATATTAGCAGGGAGGTTGTAAAAAAATATATAGAAGACCCGCATCACTCGGCCAACTAAAGAAAGAACACGGGGACTGAAGTCCCCCGCGCCGCTTCCCTAGGAAGGTCTAAAGACTCGCTCGTTTCCCGCATCCCGTATTACTATGATGACTATTGAAAAGTTTATTGTCTCGGCTGACCAAATGCGGCAAATAGAAACCAGAATCTTTGCCGCTGGAATGCCCTCGGCAGCTTTAATGGAAAAAGTCGCTGGACTGCTCGCCAGACGGATTCAGGCGCTTTTGAAGTCCGAGGGAAGAAGTCCGAGGGAAAAAGAAGAACCCCACGCCCCCAAGGGGAGAAGTCCGAGGGAACAAGTCAATTCCTCCCTACTTCCCCCAAGAGGGGAAAGAAGAGGGAATAGGGATGAGGGATTTGGTTATCTAGCAGAGGAGTCTCAAGGGAAAGATATCGTCAATTTTCAATTCCCGGTTATTGGGGTATTGGTGGGGCCGGGACACAATGGCGGGGATGCTTTGGTTGTGGCCCGCGAATTACACTTTCAAGGATTTTCAGTAATTATTTACTGCCCGTTTTCTAAACTTAAAGAACTCACAAAAAGTCACTCTGATTATGCGCGTTCTTTAAATATTCCTTTTTTTGATACTATTGAACCGCTGAAAAAATGCGACTTGTTCATAGATGGTTTATTTGGATTTGGGTTGGAACGGGAAATTGTTCATCCGATTAGCACCGCTATCGATGAAATAAATAAGTTAAATAAACTTGTTTTTAGTATTGACATTCCGTCGGGAATTCATACGGATACAGGGGCAGTTTTGGGGACGGCTATCAGGGCTACTCATACCTTATGTTTGGGTTTGTGGAAGTTGGCATTTTTTCAAGATAAAGCGTTAGAATATATCGGGACATCGGAGTTGATTGATTTTGATATTCCGTTGGCAGATATTGTGGCGATATTGGGAGATTTCCCGGCAATACAACGGATTACTCCAGCATCTGCAATTCAGTATTTGCCCTTGCCCCGATCGCCTATTGCTCATAAATACACCAACGGTCATCTACTAATTATTGCAGGTTCAACCCGGTACAGCGGAGCCGCAATTTTGTCCGCATTAGGAGCAAGGGCAAGCGGGGTGGGAATGCTGTCAATTGCTGTTCCTATATCGATGAAACCGATGTTGAGCAGTCAGTTACCAGAGGCATTAGTTATAGGATGTCCCGAAACTTCCAGCGGTGCAATTAAGGATTTGCCCCTAGGAATCGATCTGGGTATCTATGATGCGATCGCGGCGGGGCCTGGTCTGACGTTGGAAGCTGCTATTACGGTAGAATCTGTGTTAGAGAGCGATCGACCTTTAGTTCTAGATGCCGATGGTTTAAATATACTGGCTCAACTTGGCACTGTACCGATTTTGTCGGAACGCTCAGCACTAACTATTATCACGCCTCATCCAGGGGAATTCCAGCGTTTATTTCCCGAATTAGCTGACAAAATGGACTCGCGCATTGCCGCAACTCAACAAGCGGCTCAGCTCACGGGTGCAGTGGTATTGTTGAAAGGAGCCAGAGTTTGCATTTGTTTTGACGATGAGGGCGATTTCCTAGGGGATAGCTACGCTTCACGTACCATCACTTACCTCAATCCCGAAAGTACCCCAGCCCTGGCTAGAGGTGGCAGTGGGGACGTTCTCACAGGTTTGTTGGGTGGTTTGATGGCAAGTGCGATCGCCCGCAAATCCTGCCCCAAATCCGTGGTAGAAACAGCAGTTTGGTGGCACGCTAGAGCGGGTATGATGGCCGCCAAAGAACGGACAGAATTAGGAGTTGATGCTTTTACTTTGACCGAGTATTTAATCCCAGCTTTGCGGGAATTTTATTAATCTATAGCAATCCTTGCAGCAGTCGTCAATACTTTTACCCCACCCCAACCCTCCCCTTACTAAGGTCCGGGAGTAAGAAATTCACAAATGATTTAGGATTGCTATACATCGATGTAACTGAAAGGATTGATACTAGAATTCGGATTGATTTAACCGCAGAGAACACAGAGGACACAGAGGAAGAGATAACAGAGATTTGAATAATTCCGATGCCAAGGGTGAATTTATTGTGAGGTGGGCAGGAGAACCCGCCCTGGAAAGGCTGACTTAGTTAGCTAAACAGAAAGTCCGAAATTAACCTTTCATTAAATTTTCTAATTTATCAACCATCTTCTCGACAATTCCCTCGGAAGTAGATGCGGCCGATGCTTCCGCTTCAATCCGCTTGACAACCTCCTCTGGAAGATTCAGTAATTGCACTAATTTTTGATAAGCTGCTGCTTCTTCAGCATTAATTTTTGGTTCATCGGGAGTGCGAGCACTAGATGCAATCACCTCATAACCTAGTTGCAGCACCAATTCTTTTTCTTCCTGACTTTGTAGTTGACAAATCAACTCCTCTAGAGGAATATTTTGCATCACATAGTCGCGGAGTTCTTGTTGCAATTGTTGACCATCGACATCGGCGACAAATAAACTGCAAAAGCGATCGAGCATTAAATTGACTTCTTCTGTTGCTAATTCTCCGTCAGCCCAGGCCATAGATGCAACTATTCTTAACAGGTTCATCTGGCGGGGTGTAATGGATGGAGGAGGTGGGGTTTGCATAAAAAGTTTGTTATTGGTTATTGGTTATTTGTTAGTTGTTATTGGTAGGAATCCACCCATAACAACTAATAAATAACTACTAACCATAATGTCACAGTTTTTATAAAGCAACTCCCAGCCACCCGGTAAAGTTTTGTTTCTGAATCAAACTTGGGTGTTCCACCGCCAGAATCTGATAGCGGGCTGGCCGCGGCGGGGCGAGAGTAACCCGACAAGTCCGCAGTTCGTCTTGGTGAAACACTGTCACCTCTACCGTGTCCCCAGGCCGATAATCTTTCAGCCTCTCGCTCGCTTGTTCTGCATTTACTCGAAAACCGTCGATCGCCAGTAACTCGTCCCCAGCGTCAATTCCCGCCAACTGTGCGGGAGCTCCAGCTTCGACAAATTTAACCATTTCCCGCCCGTTTTCCACTCCCAAAGTCCAACCCAGGCTAGGAATTTCGTTAGTTTCATCTACCACAAGTTCCAGCCCAAAAGGTACGAGATATTGGTTGTAGGGCAACTCTTGGGTACCGTCAACATAGCGCGCAAAAAAATCACTCAAATCCACACCAGCTACCGACTCGATCGCCTCTTGTAACTCTGCTGGAGTAAAACCAATTTCTGAGGGTAATGAATTATCAAGTAATTCCCCGTTTGCTGGAATTACAGATTTTTTAGTTCCATTGTTTTGAGCTAAATTTCCCTGACCAAATTTATGCCACATCAAACGCATTACATCATCCAACGAGCGCTCATTGCCGTGTTTTGCCCGAATCAATAAGTCAAGTAAAAACGATACTAACTCCCCTTTTAAGTAATAAGAAATTTGCGAATTATCGCTATTACTATCCCTGCGGTACAGCTTAATCCAAGTATCCCAACTAGACTCGCTAGCCGATTGTACTTTCCGCCCCGGAGTCGTTTGCAAGCGAGTAATTTCCTTACCTAGACCCTGCAAAAAACCCTTCACGCCGTAGAGACCTGAGCGAAAAGGAATCACTAAATCGTAATAACTGGTTGTCCCTTCGGAAAACCACAAAGAAGTAGTATAGCTTTCTTGGTTGTAATCAAATACTTCTAGAGCTTTCGGTCGGATGCGCTTGACATTCCAGAGGTGAAAAAATTCGTGGGCCACCAACTGCATAAAGCGATCGTACTTGTCTTTATTCCGAAAACCAAAACGCGGATAATTGAGAGTGCAACTATCTTTGTGTTCCAATCCCCCAAAACCTGAGCCTGACAAATGTAGTAAAAATACATAACGGTCGTAGGGCAAACCGCCAAACATTTTCGCTTCGACTTCGATCACTTTTTGGATATCTCGAATTACCTGTTCCGGTTGTAAATTACCTTTGCCCCACACAACTAGCTGGTGGTTTTTCCCCATTACTTCAAAATCGTACAAATCGTGACAGCCAATTTCAAAAGGAGTGTCTACGAGAGTGTCAAAATCCACCGCCTCGAAAGTATAGGGTTCCCCAGAAACGGGTGGTAAAGTAGTAACTATCCGCCATTCTGGTCGCGGCGGGACAATTTTTATCCTGTAACAATTGCCCTCAAATCCTGGTAATAAAAAGCACAGGGCTGCGGGATTGAAATAACCGTGAGTTGAATCTAAATGATTGGTTCGGACTGTCAGTTCGTTAGCAAAAATCCGGTAATTAACTGTTACATCAGAAACCGAATTAGTCTCGATTTGCCAGTGATTTTTGCTTTGTTTGCGCCAAGATAAGGAGCGATCGCCCTCAGTGGTCGAGCTAAAATCTTGCAGGTGTTTGGCATACTCTCGAACCAAGTAAGAACCGGGAGTCCAGACAGGCATTTTTAAATCCATCATCGGCTCAGACCAACCTTGCACGCGCAAAGTCACTTCAAACAAGTGAGATTCAGGATTGGGCATCGCCACAGAATATTCAATGGTCGGTGCTTGAGGTTGCTTTGAAAGATTCGCGGCAACCAACGAGGTATCCAAAGGGGTGACATCAGTCATTGACTTGCTAAATTCATCAAGTGCTTGAGGTTAATCAAATGGATAGTTTGGCGTTCGGGATCGACACTAATCCAGCCTTTGCTATCGAGTTTTTCCATAATTTTGCTGGTTTCATCTAGGGTGATTTCTGTAATGTCCGCTAAGTCTTCATAGGGGATATTAAAGATATCTTTGCCCTGGGCAGTTTTCTGACCGTAGTTTTCTGCCAGCTCGACTAAGGTATTTGCTAGTTTAACCGCTGGCTGGCGGTTTCGGAGTTGATAGCGGAGATTTGTTTGGCGGAGTCGCCGTACCATCAGTTGCAGCATTCGGTGGTGCAACTGCGGATCTTTGAACAGGGTTTGGATAAATCGCTGAGCGGTAACGCTGATCAGTCGCACGGGTGATAAAGCAAGTACGTCATTCGATCGCGGAGATTCGTCCAGAATCGCCATTTCGCCGAAGAATGCACCCCTACCCAAAATAGCCATCGATACAGCTCGATCGCCAGACAGGTGTCTGACTTTGACCCACCCGGAAACTACAAAGTAAATGGCGTTACCCCAAGAATCCTCCATCAAAACGGCTCTGCCTGCGGGATACTCGTGCTTGACGGCATTGGATAGTAGCCCTCCCAAGGTTTCTGGGTTAGCACCCTTAAACAGGGGGAAAAGCTCACTGAAAGCTTCTGTCTTCATGCAAGTTCGCTGAGGTAGGAAATTTGACATCCTCACCGCACTGTGAGGGCGGTGATTCTTGACACTTCCGAAAGGTGATCCTACCCAAGTAGTTTCACTCTCCCGACCTGTCCATTTAGAGTCGTGGCAATGCCCTATCCCGACTTTTTACATTAGACCATAGGACTGGTGGCACTGATTCACAAAAGCCGCCCTGGGGAAGGACGAGGTTTTCAACCCAGTTTACGGATCGGAGGGCTCAGGCGGGCTTGACGCCAAATCCACAGATTCTTTCATAATCAACTGGTCTAGCGCCCTCCTACTGCTATGCGAACTTTTGGTAACAGAGATTCTATGTACTCCGGCTGGCCGATCGCGATCGCCTGAGAGTGGGCCAGACTTGCGGGATCGAGAGCATCGGGAGTCCACCGCAGAGGTTGACCTTCCAAGTCGCAGCAGACTAATCCGGCTGCCTTGGCTAGGGCGAGAGGGCCTGCGGTATCCCACACTTTGACTCTACCGTTGAAGTAGAGGTACAAACCGGCTCTACCGCTGATGACTTCGAGCACTTTTAAGCCAAAGCTGCCGAGGGAATAAAATTCGACACCAGGTATGATTTGAGCGATCACCATACCGTAGTTTTTCTGATCTTTATCTCCCAGGACAATTTTACAACTATTTGCTGTCGGAGCCGGTGATTTGTGCAGGGCGATCGCAGAAGGCTTCGAGTCTCCAAGGGTTTGGAACAAGCCCCAATCTTTCCCGCCGAAGTACATCTGCTCAAAAGCCGGAGCGTAGATCCAACCCGCTACCGGTTCCCCCTCTTGCAGGAGCCCCACCATCAGGGCATAGTGGAGTTTCCCTTGAATAAATTCTTCGGTGCCGTCTAGGGGGTCAATGCACCAGAGGCTTTTGTAATTACCCAGGTAAGCTGCTCTGGATGCGGCATTTTCCTCAGTAATTATACCGTCTTCAGGAAACAATGCACCAAAGGCGGTGGATAGCTGTTGGTCTAAGAATCGATCGATACTGGTTACGTAGTCGCTTGGCCCTTTTTCGCAAACTTCAAAGGGTTCTGCTGCGAGTTTTTGAGCTTGTGCACCGCACTCCCGCAGGGTGGAACGAATTTTTTGGTCTTGGTCAGGAGTAATATACATGATATCAAGTCTGGTTGAGTGTTCCACAATAGACATCTGGTCTCAAAAAACCTGTGAACAACAAACTGTTTGGCCTGATCCACAGGAATTATGGGAGATGTCTAATAGTCTACGGGTATCGGGCGGAGTGAACCTCTTGCGATCGCCAATGAGAACGTGGAAGCTGAACTATATTAAGCTACCCACATATTTTTCAATTTCCCCCTGCCATTCCAGCATAAATTCTCTGGTTGTTGATAATTTATCTCGCTTCCGGTTGCATGGTCATGATTTAACCGCAGAGAACACAGAGGACACAGAGGAAGAGCAGAGATATTTAACTAATTTATAGGGAGATAGGATTTAATATTGTAAATTGATTATTAGAGTTTTTTTAATAAAATAAATTATCGCTAAGTTTTCAATTATTTGGGTGATTTTTTACCATCAATTACCTTCTATTCCCATTACAAACAAAGTTCTTGGACTCGCTCCAATTCCAAATCTGCAAAAAAGTCCACCGTCCAATTAGCTTGGCGCTGGATCATATGAAACGGGTAAGTGTGAGTGACACCCAATACCTGAATCCCCGCTGTTTTTGCCGCTTCAATCCCCGCCAAACTATTTTCCACCGCCAAACACTCCCCCGGTTCCAGGTTCCAGCCTGGATATTGCTGATTCATCAATTCCACAGCCAACAGATAGCCGTCTGGTGCTGGCTTGTTCGCCGTTATATCATCCCCTGTGACCATGAATTCAAAGTTTTCTGTTAAACCAGCCCGATTTAAAACTAATTCTATATCCGATCGCATAGCCCCACTGACTATGGCCATTTTGAGTCCGGCCGCCCGAATTTTAGCAATAAACTCTGCTAAACCTGGATAAATCGGCAATGTTTCCAGACTATCTATTCTGGCTTGATAAGCTTGGGCTTTGCGGAGTAACAACCGTTGGAGGTAAACTTCTGTCACAAAACGCCCTCTGCGACTCAAGAGTTCGACAATGCAAGCGCGATCGCTCTTTCCCAAACAAACTGCTCGAAACTCACCGCGTTTGAGCTGAAGATTTTCCTCCAGCATCAATTTATCGATTATTTGCTCGTGCATCTGCTCGTCATGAATAATCACGCCGTTAAAATCAAAGAAAACTGCTTTGAGAGTCATGAGTTATTTGTTATTTGTTATTCATTATTGATGCTTTATTATTTATGATTCTCAAGCAGGAGCCGGAAAGCCTTTTGACATACTCCCCGGCGTGAACGCACGGGGATTCTAGCTTCAAACAGCAATTGCAGGACTAACCTGTCTGACATCGCCTAAGCTAACAGTCGATGCCCCGACTGCTTGAATGTTTTTAGCGGCGTTTTCATCCCTGCCATTAACCGATTGACAGGAGGGACAACGCCACTCTCTAACTGACAAATCTAGTTTTTCTAGAACGTGTCCACAATGATAACAAGTCTTGCTGCTGGGATACCATTGGTCGATGAAAACAACCAGTTTTTTCTTCTTTTTGGCAACCCATTCTACGATTTGTAGAAACTCACCAAAAGCCAAGTCTGATATTTTACGTCCCCAAAGGCGTTGCATCCCCTTGAGGTTCAAGGTTTCAAAACACAGGACATCAAACTTATCAGTTAACTCGTGAGCTAACTTCCAAAACCAATCACGTCTTTGGTTAGAAATATCTTCGTATTTGCGTACTAAGTTTTTCCTTGCACGTTCTCGGTTGGCTGATCCCTTTACTTTTCTGGAATGGTGGCGACTTGCATTAGCTACTATTTTCAGCGATTGCTTGAGGAATTGGGGTGATTCAATTTCAGTCCCATCTGAGCAAGTGAGAAATGTTTTCAACCCGAAGTCAAATCCCGCTATTTTACCAGTCGTAGACTTGACCAGAAGATCAATTCCGTCATCTACCACGACTACCATAAACAATTCACCTAATGGTGTGCGTTTAATAGTTAGTGTCTTGACTGTTCCCTCAATTTCCCTAGATTTCCAAAATTGATAAGTCCGATTCCCGATTTTTACTCCATTACCACCCAGAAACTTATATCCAGCTTGCTTTAAGGTGAAAGACTTATACTTCTTTACTTTCTTAAATCCTGGCAGTCTAACTCCCTTTTTGTTGTGTTTAAAAAATAACTGGTAGGCTTTCTCAATGCGTTGGCATATATCTTGCACTGCTTGAGAACCAACCGACTGCCAGAACTCTTTGCGTTTCCGAAGCTTTGCAATATGAGCCTGGAGTTTTGCACCTGGCAAGTGTTTTCCCCACATTCGATAATATCTTTTGTGGAGAGCAATACAATGGTTGTAGATTACACCACTCGCATTAATCATGCGTTTGAGAAATCTATTTCGTTTGTGTTGATATAACTTGAACTTTAGTGTTTTCATGCTAACATTTTACAGCATATAGCCGGAATAATCAATGAAAAAGCGATTAGACTTTAGGATCGAAGAATTTGAGTTTCAGATTCTTGAGGAATATTGCGAATTAGTGGGGCGAACAAAAACCGATGTTCTTAGAGAATTGATTAGAAGTCTAAAGATGAAGAAAAAGCCGTCGTAGAACGACGGGGCTTTAGACCCAATTTTTTGGTAAATCGCCATCAACATCAGGAGTGCGATCGAGCCAATTCCACTCCCAAGCCGCCCGCACCTCCTCCAAATTTTGACCCGGAAGAGGTTTCACGCCTTGCGTCACCTGATGTACCCACCAGTGATCCTGAGTTTGTAATGAGCAGAAGCCCGCTGCTCCCATCCAAGCATCAATGCTACCCACTGCGTAAGACTTAATATAAGGCTCCTCAAAGATATCAGTCAGCCACTCTGTCTGGCGCAAAGTTTTCTGATTCCCGTCCAAAATTACTACTTGTCCCCCAACTCCCAGCAATCGGAAACTTTCTCGCAAAATAGCCTGCGACACAGCAGGTGGTGTCTCATGAAACAGCAAGGAAGCAGCCACTAAATCGAAGCTACCATCGGGAAAACCCACGCTTTCGGCATTACCGTGACACCACTGGATGTTGCATCCGGCTTTTTGAGCTTTCATGTCGGCTACTACCAACATATAAGGCGATAAGTCGAGGCCGATAACTTCCGCTTCGGGAAAGGTTTGCTTGAGCAGGAGAGTGGTTGAACCGGTGCCGCATCCCAAATCGATAATGCGACGGGGTTTAACCCGTACTGCATCAATTAAGCCTTGTCTGACGACTGTTTCGTTAGGAGGCAAAACATATTGGGTAATGGGATCGTAGGAAACGGCGGCACTGGGATTGAGGTAGCCGCCTTTGATGCCATGAAAGTTTTGGCTGCTGTAATATTCAGGATAAACTAGGTCTGGTTGTCGGTAGCTCCCGGCTGCTGTTTCCCAGTCGATACTTTGGTAGAATCGTCCGATTGCTTCTTCGTCGATCGCCAGTCGAATTAAGGGCGATAAAAAGCGTTCAAAAATTGTCTCCTTGCCAACCGCCATAAAACTCCTCTCAATATTAACTTTTTAATCCTAGCCAATAGCAAGGAACTTCAACTACAGACTACTGACTTCTTCCTTTTTCCTTCTTCCTTCCCCTATTGTCCCCCCCAATGGTAGCGTTTCCTTCTTGCTTCTGGCTTCTTGCTTGCCCTTATGAAAAGGAATTTTAACCGAAAATTCCGTGCCACGGCCAGGAGGTGTAGAAATATTGATGGTGCCACCATGTCCGTCCACTACAATTTTATAGCTGATCGCTAACCCTAAACCCGTGCCTTTGCCAACGGGTTTAGTCGTAAAAAACGGGTTGAAAATTTGATCTTTAATTTTCTCAGGAATTCCCGGACCGTTATCGGCGATCGCCACTTTGATAAACTTAGCACCATTTTCTCTCAGCAATGCTGTAGAAATAGTAATAATTTTATCCCGGCGATTGCTCTCAAACAAAGCATCGATCGCATTGCTGAGCAAGTTCATAAACACCTGATTTAGCTGTGAAGGATAGCACTCTACTAACGGTAAATCTCCGTAGTGTTTGACTACATAAATTCCATTTTTAATCCGATTGGATAGCAGCAGCAAGGTATTGTCAATACCTTCGTGAATATCGGCTAGCTTTTTGTCGGATTCGTCCAGTCTAGAAAAGTTGCGTAAGGAAAGAACTATATTGCGAATCCGCTCAGTTCCTATTTTCATAGAATTTAACATTTGCGGCAAATCTTCTTCGATAAAATCCAACTCAATTTCTGTGGCAAAATCTTCAATTTCCGGTGGAATTTCTGGAAAAGCTTGTTTGTATAAACTCACCAATTCTAATAAGTCAGTAGTATATTTTGTGGTATAGGGCAAGTTAGCAAAAATGAAGTTAACGGGGTTATTGATTTCGTGGGCTATCCCGGCTACCATTTGACCTAGGGATGACATTTTTTCACTTTGCACTAAGTGAGTTTGAGTTTTTTTGAGTTCAGTTAAGGTGCTGTTGAGCAGTTTTACTTGGTCTTGAGTTTGGCTGTAAAGATGAGATTGAGTAATGGCGATCGCCAGTTGGTCTGCTACAGCTTTTAATAATTGAACTTCTTCTTTACTCCAAAACCAGTGACTAGCATGACTGCAAATTAAATAACCGTGGGACTGGCTTTGAGTCAGGACTGGTACAGCTAAATAACTGTTACGTTTTAATTGTAAATCTGAATTGTTTGGTACTGAAAAAATATCAGTAGGAAACATAATTTGCTCGCTTTTTTCTAGCGGCAATGACAAATTATTTACGCAGTAAGGAGCAAACTGTTTTCTGGGGTGTGGATGCTCTGACTTACAATATTCCCACATAATTTGTAACATTTGCTCTTCCGGTTCGTACCAACCAAATCCGGCTTGTTCTAAATGCAGCAAAATTACTATTTCTTCCACTGTACTTTGTACGATTTTCTCTAATTCCAGAGAAGTACGAATGCGTCCAGAAATCCGGTTCAACATGGCTTCTCTCTCGGCTTGAGCGCGATTGTTTTCCGAGGAGTAAATTACCCAAATTGCTGCTAACATTGCCGGACCAAGCAGTCCACCAGCAACGAAGGTCAACAAATTTAATGCTTGTAGTTGAGATTCAATATTTTCGCGGGGAATTACTAAAGCCATTGACCAGTTAACTTCATGCAGGGGTGTATAGGCGACATAAACCCATTTTTCATCTATTTTTACCAGTTCTATATTCGTTTGGCGAGCGGTCATTTTACGCGCAATTGCTGCTAGTGCATGGTCTGGTGAGTTTAAAAAACTAGGGGCGGGTTCGTCGATATTTCCAATTAAATTATTGTTGGGGTGTACAATGGGGACTCCTTGGGAATTTAGCGCAAAAGCATAACTTTCTGAACCGTAGTACAAGCTTTTTGCCACCTTGGCTACTCGGTCTACTTTGATGCTACCTGCAATCACTCCAATTGCTTTGTTGGGAGTGGGAGGCAATGCCCAAATGGGAGCTGCAATGATGATTGTAGAAACCTTTGTACTCCTGCCTACCAAGGGGTCAGAAACGTTTACTTTTCCCGACATGGCTATTTTAAAATGTTGGCGGTCTTTGCTGTTTGTGCTAGTACCTAAAGTGTTTTGTACCGACCCATTTGCTTGAATCAATGACAGGACAAAATATTCTTTTAATCTGTAGGTTTCTCCTTGTAAAATAGGTTCAGCCAAGGTCCAATTTAGAGTACGAAGAGTGGGAGAATAAGCGATGGTTTCTATTTCTGCTTTGCGAATGCTGAGCCAGTTATCGATTTCATCGCTACCTTTTTCTAGTTTTAATAGTGCTATTTCTTTTAAATTATCCAGAATTAGTCCGCGCACCACAAAATAGCTGATGCAAGCAGTGGTGCTAATACTTAAAGCGGTGCCACCCAGAATTAGCAGAGTCAGCAAGTGGCGGCGATGTCGTCTGTGTTCCCAAAGGCTGTGCAGTTGCTGCCAGCGTGTTCGAGCACTGATGCCAATGTTTTGGCATAAGTGGCGCAGCTTTTTTGTTTGCTTGGGAGGCTGTGCAGACACAGCGCAGGATTGATTTGCTGAGTTTTGCATCGTCAATTTTTCTCTTTTTAGTCGCTCGATTTGAGATTTTAGATTTTAGAATTAATTGTTACTTTAGGTAATATTTGAGGATCTATCTCGTTTGTATAACAAAATAATTTGAAATAACACAGAAAAATTACGGAGTTTTCTTAATTAACATACAATTTTAATTAAGTGTAAATACTTATTGACAATAATATTAATTCATGGTTTCTGATTCAAGATGAGATTTTTTCCTCTAAGGCTTTTTTGGCAAAGCCGGTTACGTAAACTGTAAGAGCGATCGTTGCTACCAAACCAATACCGTACAGCAGCCACTCAGCAGTGGTGCGCGATCGCCCTTGGGTTCCCAGTGCAGCCAAACTTCCAGCCAAGGAACCGATATAAACATACATCACAGTTCCGGGTATCATACCGATCCAAGATGCGAAGAAATAGTCTCTGAGAGATACCTGCGTAACCCCAAAAGCATAGTTAAGCAAATTAAACGGAAAAATTGGAGAAAGCCTAGTGAGTAACACTATTTTCCATCCTTCAGAGGCAACTGCGGAGTCGATCGCCTGAAACTTTTGATTTCCTTGTATCTGCTGAGAAACCCAGTCGCGAGTTAAATATCGCCCTGTTAAAAAAGCACAAGTTGCACCTAAAACCGAGCCGATGGAAACGCAAACACAACCGCCCAATACTCCGAATAAAACACCAGAACCCAAAGTCAGCAACGAACCAGGAATAAACAAAACGGTTGCCACAATGTAAATTAGAATAAAAGCTGCTGGACCCCAAGGGCCAAGACTGGCGATCGACTCCAAGGCCTTTTGCAGAATTATTTGAAAGTTAAAAAACTTGGCTCCTACAATCAAAGCTACAATTAAAACCACCACTAAAATCAACTTCCAATGGTTTGATGGTTGCCGATTGTCTGGGATTGGCGATCGAGAATCATTCATTATTTCAAATCTCCATTCTCAATAACATGGGTATTGGGCGTTAGCCATCGCGCATAATTTCTTCCATCTTCCTGAATTTCCCCCCAAGGGGGGTTCTTCTTCCATCCCCCCTTGGGGGGGTTCTTCTTCCATCCCCCCTTGGGGGGGTTCTTCTTCCTTCACCCCTGGGGGGGTTCTTTTTCCATCCCCCCTTGGGGGGGGTAGGGGGGGGTTCTTCTTCTCAAATCAAAGTACCGCCACAACTAGAACCAGAACCAGCCGTACAACCATAGCAATAAGCAGCAGTTTGCACCTCTGGAATCAAATCTAGACTCCCAGATTCTAACAACTTAGCCACTGTAATGGTTTCACCACTGCTAGTTTTAGCTGGCAGATTTTCCATTTGGTTAAAATCGCAGTCGTAAACATTGCCCAAATAGTCGATCGACAATTCATTACGACACATTAAATGTTCTAGAGTACCGGGATTAAAATTATCCTCCAAAAACCCCAGATAAGGCTTGTGCAGTTTCTGATGTTCCAAATGAAACTTAGTCCGTCCCACCGGCAAATTAGTAATCGTGAACAATTGATTAAAACAAATCCCAAAATGTTCCGCTAAATAAACCTTGTAATCTGCCTCTAACTTCCCTTGTTGTGGCGTTAGCGAAAACTTATCTGTTGCCGGCACTTGCGGATTGTACACCAAATCCAGAATCAAATTTGGGTTTTTGCCATATCCCAACTGATTTAGCTTTTGCAGCGCCAGAATCGAACAATCAAAAACACCGTTGCCACGCATTTTGTCAACATTATCAGCTTGGTAGCAGGGAAGCGATGCCACAATTCTGAGTTGGTTATCCGCGCAATATTCGGGAATATCCTCAAAACCTTTTTCAAAGTAAATCGTCAAATTAGAACGAACAATTACCTCTTTACCTGCCGCCCTTGCAGCTTCCGCCAGCGGTTTAAAACCGTAAAGCATCTCTGGAGCACCGCCGGTGAGGTCAACAGTTTGAATTTGAGGAAAATGGCGAATAATTTGAATTAATTGGTCGCAAATTTCCGGGGAAAGTTCTTCTGTTCGTTTCGGGCTAGCTTCTACGTGGCAGTGAGTGCAAGCGAGGTTGCAGCGTTTGCCCAGATTAATTTGTAAAACTGTAATCTGCTTTTTAGTTAAAGCTGAGTGAAGTTTATTTTTGAAAGGGGTAACTGCTGTCTGAATCATATGCTAGTCTGGTTGGTTTATGTTCACAACAGATTTAGAGGCCTTCTGACGGAATGCCTCTGATAATTTAGCATGGATTATCATCATCGTGGACGCATCAAAACCAAAGAAACAGGGTTTTTTGCCCTTGAAGCGGGCTGTAACGAAATATTCTCGAAAAACAGCCCGGTTTTTAACCACCCGTTGGTCCAGGAGTTGAATCTTATTTTAGAGAATTAACTAATTTCTCAACTCGTGCTTTAATTTCATCTCTGACGCGGTGAAATGTTTCGATTGGTTGTCCGTCGGGATCGTCTAGTTGCCAATCTTGAAACACTTCTCGCAATACCCACGCTTCGGGTAAATTGGCGCCGCAGCCACACAGAGAAATTACGGCATCGTATTCTTCTGCATGGAATTCGTTTAAGGGATTCGATGTTTGATCGGTGATGTCAATGCCGATTTCTGACATGACTTGAATTGCTGTCGGATGAACTCTGCTTGATTCTAACCCGGAACTGGTGACTCCAATCTTGCCGGCTCCGATGGTTTTAGCGAATCCTTCTGCCATTTGCGATCGGCAGGAGTTTCTTTTGCAGACAAACATTATTTTCTTCATGGTAGTTGTTAGTTGTTAGTTGTTAGTTAGGGCCCCGGCGGTTAGAAACCGCGGCTACACAACCGAAGTCCACCTCCGTGGACTAAAGAGGAATTCTTGATTCTTTAACCCGCGGAGGCGGGTTTTGTTTGTGTAGTTTCTTTAGCCGCGATTTCAATCGCTGGGTAATTCTTTACGCCCGGTTATTCCAGGGCGCGATTTGCAACGGCGATCGCCTCTTTGGCCGCTTTTTCCTGGCGTTCGCTGTGGCGATCGGTCAAATAGTCAATTTCCTCCCGCAACAGCAGAGTAAACTTGTACAATTCCTCCATCACATCGATCGCGCGATCGCGAAAAGGCGAATCTTTCATAGTTCCATCCTCATGAAACTCCTGATAAGCCTTAGCAACAGAAGACTGATTAGGAATCGTAAACATCCGCATCCAACGACCCAATATTCTCAAAGTATTCACAGCATTAAAAGATTGGGAACCACCGCTAACTTGCATCACCGCCAAAGTTCTACCTTGAGTCGGTCTCACGGCCCCGATACTTAAAGGAATCCAGTCAATTTGATTTTTCATAATGCCCGTAATATTGCCGTGCATTTCTGGACTAGACCATACCTGACCCTCCGACCACAGACTCAATTCCCGCAACTCCTGAACCTTGGGATGAGTATCGGGAACACTACCATAAATCGGCAATTCCAGAGGATTAAAAAACCTAATTTCTGCACCGAAATCCTCAATAATTCTTGCACATTCTTCTGCCAACAAACGGCTGTAAGAACGCTCCCTTAAAGAGCCATACAAAAACAAAATTCTCGGTTTGTGGGTAAAAGTTTTCATGATGCTTTTAATTAAAATCCCGAAATCCGTTAGACAGTTCCCGATAAACTGCGACTGCTAATTGTGCTCCCCAAATCGGAGCAACCCAGTAAACCCAATGATGTTCCCAAATGCCCCCAACTAAAGCTGGACCGAGAGAGCGTGCTGGATTCATGCTTGCTCCGGTAATTGGCCCCATAAATGCAGCTTCTAATCCTACAGTTAAGCCTATTGCTATGCCCGCAAATCCGATGTGAGCGCGTCTATCTAATCCTGAACCGAGGATAACAAACATTAAGATAAAAGTCAATACTGTTTCTAAGATTAGAGACTGTAACCAGTTACCATTGAGAGGAACTGTTGCACCTAGATTTGCTACTTTTCCTAAAGTAATTAGCAGCAGTTGAGAAGCTGCAATCGCCCCGGTACACTGGGCTAAAATATAAGGCAAAACACGTTTTTTTGGGAAAAATCCGCTGGTCCAGAAAGCTAATGTTACAGCCGGATTGAGGTGAGCGCTACTAATATGACCCGTAGCATAAATCATGGCGGCGACAACGGCTCCAAAGACAAAACTAATGCCTAAATGAGCGATCGCACCCTCACTAATTTTGTTAACCATCACAGCGCCCGTGCCTGCAAACACTAGAATAAATGTACCCAAAAATTCTGCGATTGCTTCTCTTCTGCACTCCGGTGAGAACAAGCTGCTTGCTGTCTTATAAACTGACTTGAACATTGAGTCGATCCGTGATAAATTTACCTCTCTTGTTAGATTTTAGTTACCAATCAAGATTAACAGCTAACAAGCTAAAACATTTGACAGATGACCACTGATACCTAAAAAGTTGCTTGCTGTCGCAATAACTCTCCAATTGTCGAGTCAAACTGAGCTTTGCCACCAAAAACAGTCCCTACTTTGCCATTGTAGAAGTGCTGATAAATTAGTTGATAGCCTTCTTTTGGTAAAGGAATATAACCCACAGAACTAACTAAGGTCGGAGCTTTCTTCATGTAGAATTCTACAAAGTTTCGTAGTTCTACTTTACTTTGAGCCGATTTGTAGTTGACATAGATAAATAGAGGTCTTGCTAGGGGCTGATACTGAGCTTTTTCTACAGCTTCGCGGGAGGGCAATACTGCTCCTTTGCCTCTGTCAATACCTACAGCTTTCAATTGACTTTGATTGTCTTCGTAATAGCTAAATCCAAAGTAACCCAAAGCATTTTCGTCTTTAATAACTCCTTGCACTAAAACTGTATCGTCTTCACTAGCTGTATAGTCGGTGCGACTGGCTTTAGCAGTACCTACTGTTGCCTCTGTGAAGTAGTCAAATGTACCGGAATCTTTGCCGGCACCGTAGAGGCTTATCGGTCGGTCTGGCCAATTAGGTCGAATCTGATTCCATTTGGTAATTTTACCTTGGGCGGCTGGTTCCCAAATCTTTTTCAATTCCTCTACAGTAATGTCTTTTGCCCAGTCATTTTTGGGATTGACTACTACTGTGAGGGCGTCAAAGGCAACGGGTAATTCGTAGTAGCGGATGCCGGCTTTGTTGCAGGCTTCCATTTCCTCCGGGCGGATGGGTCGCGAGGCGTTGCTGATGTCAGTTTCGCCCGCACAAAACTTTTTAAATCCGCCACCAGTGCCGGAAAATTCAACAGTAATTGATGCTTTTTTGGGATGCGTATTTTGATATTCTTTTGCCATCGCATTCGTAATTGGATAGACAGTGCTGGAACCGTCTATTTTAATGCTCTGCGATTCTGGCGACTGGACTTGTCCGCAGGAGTTGAGGAGCCCGATCGCACCGATCGCCAAAGCAATTATACTTACCGCGAAAACCTTGGACTTTGCTGCTGGGTTCATTGACTTCACCCTATGCCATAACTAAGGGGTACAATTGCATCATATCAAGAAAAGTTGATATGTCAAGTATGATAGAAGACAAACAGGCGATACACACATTAAGAAATATTGATGGGTTAATCTGCGTCGGCACACGATCGCGCCGGCAGAATCTGGCCGCATCGCCGATAGTCCGACAGGTACTGTTCCAGGGCGAGAAACTGAGCTAAATTGAGGCTGTAGTAGATCCAGCGGCCTTCTTGGCGACTGCGGACTAAAGCCGCTTCCTTCAAGGTTTTGAGGTGAAAAGAGAGTTTGGACTGAGGAACTCCAAGCCGATCGCACAAATCGCAAACACACAACTCCTGTTCCCGCAGCAACTCCAAAATTTGAATCCGCAGGGGGTCAGAAAGCGCATGAAAGCCCGCAGCAATCAGTTTACCAGAAGGAGGGGATTTTTCTCCTAAATCCGTCGGTGTAATTGTCGAATTTTTCAACATCAATTATTTAGAATTCTCTACTCTGGGTGGAACCTTAGTCAATCCGGCTTTTTGCATCAGCGAAAGCACACCTATAGATAAAATTCCCCCAATAATTGCCCCACTAACTATCAGGATAATGAACAATTTTTGCAGAGTTTTTTTAGTAGCTGGGTGATAGCGTTTTGGCAATTCTCCATCCTCATCGTCGAGTCGATCTGGTTCTTGCTTTAAGGGGTCTAGGGGATTGGATGGATTTGAATTAAAGGGATTCGGTAATTGATTCATGGCTGGGTTTGGTAAAATGAAGGATATCAACAACTATCTTAGCTTGCGATTTGCCATCGCCACTTAAATAATACATTCTGGTTTCACTATCTATTATTGCTCTGCTTTCGACAAACGATCGAGACAAATTGTTGCCGCCTCAGATACTTGAGAATTACTATCTTTTGCCAAATATTTCAAGGCGGAAATGCTTTTGGGACTGTTTAAATTTCCCAAGGCTTCGGCTAGCCGCTGACGAATTAGCCAATCTTCTGACTGAGCAAAATTCAGCAGGCGATCGATCGCCTCAATCGCCTTAATTTCTCCCAAAGCCGAAATCGCCGCCTGCTGAATCACCACTTGTTCGCTTTCGAGAGCTTTCAGTAACACATCACGAGCCCGCGGATCTTTGAGATTCCCCAGAGAAACCGCAGCACTGAAGCGCACCAGCCATTCAGTATCCTCGTAAAAAGCCCGCACCAAGGCGTCAAAAGCTCTAATATCTTCCAGGTAGCCCAAAGCACCAGCAGCGTCAGCACGAATCCCGTAATCTGAGTCAGTTTCTAGCAATTTGACTAAAATGGGAAAGCATTCTGCCGTGGGTTTGATCCCCAGAGCAAACACAGCCATCGATCGCACCTGCAAACTTTCGTCGTTCAAAACCTTTTTAATCAAAGGCACCGCCACAGCGGCGGGTATATTCCGCAAGTTAGCCAAAGCCACCATCCGATCGGCTGAATTTTGGCTTTCTAACTTGGCTGCAATTTCCGTTAAGCTTAAAGTTGTCATTAGCGGTAAAATTTTAGTAAAAATTTACATTTCCCTGGTTTTCATTATAGGCGATCGTTGATAAGCAGTCAAAAACCTGTCTATAATTGTCTGTATCTTATGACTTTAGAGAGGTTATACCTATTCAAATTTGTGTATAATTTGATCGATAAAAAAATTGAGTAAAACGCAGTGGAGAAACCGTAACCAGCAAATCGGAAACCATCACTTAGGGGTCATCCCCCCTAAAAAAGCTCATACATTTTACTCCTAAATTGCCAAGTAAAATGCTCGAATTCGCCAACCAACGGCGAAACTTATACAATAAAACCACAACGGAGATTAGCCGGAAGTCTACTCGCATTCGGCTCGAAGATGGGAAAATCTCCGGGATGATTGCTAATCATAAATTAGCGTCGGCTGTCTGTGATTGTGACTTTGACAATTTCCGCCCTAGGTTGGTGTTACACAACAGACAAAACGCCTATCAGCAGTTAGCTGCGTTCCGACAACCCGCGATGTACTATGCCATTTTACCACCCGCCTTTTTACTCCTCAGCATTAGAACAAGCGATCGACCGCTACCCCCTAACTGCTGGGCCAGACACTTCGTTAGTAGTGGCGATCGCGCTGATGAGTCAGTTGCAAAACAGTTGTCCCCTACCCAAGACACCTTTACCCTCAGACCGCGGGGTATTACAGGAATTAGCACCATCGGAAAAAATGCGAGCACGATGCGTGTTGGTGGTGCATAACCACCAAATGGCAGCCGCGGGAAATTTATCAGAAAACCCAAGTCGAGGGCTATTGATCGGAATATTAACTCCCGCCGACCTAGTGCGGCTAATCGCTTCTGGCAAAATAGACACTCAGAAAAAAGTAGCCCTCCGCAAAATACCGATTTCTGAAGTGATGTCCCCCGTGTCAGTCTCCCTGACAGAATCCGACGATCAAGACGTGTTCGCCGCTTTATCCTTATTTCGCCAACACGGAATTCGCTATTTGCCGATCGTCAATCAATTCCGCCACTTGGTAGGAGTCCTGACGAGGGAAAGAATTCGGCAAGTCTTACAACCTTCCAATATTCTGAAATTGCGACGAGTTGCAGAATTAATGACTACGCCCATCACAGCACCCCACACCGCATCGCTGTTGACCATAGCGCAACTGATGTCACAACATCAAGTTAGTTGCGTAGTGATTACCAAAAATAAAGAATTAACAATGGAGAAACCCAAAAATGACCATACCTCCATTTTTCACTATTCTTTTCAGCAACCCCTAGGCATCATTACCGAATACGACATTGTACAAGCACAGTTTCTCGAACTAGATTTCGAGCAAACCGCAGTGCAAAAAGTCATGGTCACTCCCCTGCTACTGATCAAACCAGCCGATTCCCTGTGGACGGCCCACAAACAAATGCAGCAGGAACAAGTACAGCGATTAGTGGTGTGCGGAGGACGGGGAGAACTGTTGGGAATTATTACCCAAACTAGCTTGTTGAGAGTCCTAGACCCAACAGAAATGTACAGAGTTGTCAAACAGTTGCAGCACTCAGTTTATCAACTCCAAGCCGAAAAAGTCGAACTCCTCCAAAGCCGCAATGCCAAACTCGAACAACAGGTGCGGGAACGAACAGCCAAACTGCACGAACAAGTACAGCGCGATCGACTTTTGACTCAGATTGCTTTGCGGATTCACCAATCCCTAAACCTGGAAGAAATTCTCCACGCCAGCGTCGATGAAGTGCGCCAAGTTTTGCAAGCAGACCGGGTAGCCATCCTGCATTTAGAGTCGAGCAATTCCGGCATTGTAGTGGCAGAATCCGTAGCCGAAGATTGGTCTTCAATATTGGGAGAAATTTTTCCAGATACTATGTGGCAAGAAGGTGAATCGGTTCAGGAACAACAAATTTATGCGGTTCCCCAGATTGACCAAGCTACTTTGAGTCCCGAAAAATATGCGAGGTTCCAGAAAGCACAAATCAAAGCTTATTTAATAGTACCCATTTTACAAGACAGCAATTTGTGGGGGATGATGTGCGTCCACCAATGTTCCAATTCTCGACAGTGGCAGTCTTCAGAAGTCGATTTGTTATTGCAACTGGCAACTCAAGTGGCGATCGCCATTCAACAAGCCCAACTATACCAGCAAGTACAAAACCTCAACACCGACCTCGAACGCCAAGTTCAAGAACGCACCGCCGAATTGCAGCAAAAAGTTCACGAACTCCAGCACTTAAACATCATCAAAGATGAATTTCTCAGCACAGTTTCCCACGAACTACGAACACCTTTAGCTAATATGAAAATGGCCATTCATATGCTGAAAGTTTCTCCCACTCAAGAACGACGCCAAGTTTATTTAGAAATTTTGGAACAAGAATGCACTAGAGAAACAGACCTAATTAATGCTTTGCTAGATTTGCAGCGACTGGAAGCAGCAGCTTGTCCGATCGACCTCGAACCAGTAAACTTACAAGTCTGGCTACCTAACATTATTGAACCATTCTACACCCGCGCCCAAAACCGCCACCAACATTTAGTAGTAGAGTTCGCTACCAACCTCCCCACGATCAACTCCAACCGCGCTAGTTTGGGCAGAATTTTAGCAGAACTCCTAAATAATGCCTGCAAATATACCGCCAATGAAGGCGAAATTGCTCTCAGGGTGAAGTCCAAAGGTATCAAAAAGAGACCAGGAAAACCAGCAAGTGTTTTAAAACCAGAAATTGAATTTACCGTCAGAAATGAATCGGAAATTCCCAAGGAGGAATTACCTCGGATCTTTGAGAAATTTTATCGCGTTCCCAATGCCGATCCCTGGAAACAAGGTGGCACCGGTTTGGGTTTAGCTTTAGCCCAAAAACTTGTCGAACAATTGGAGGGGAAAATAGAAGTTGAAAGCGGCAATGGCAACACTACTTTTACTGTCACATTTCCTGCCAATCCCGATCGCCCATTGGTAAATTAAATTTCCTTCCGAATGGCATCTACAAATTTTTACCCTAAATCCTTATATTTTAGACATTTTGGTCTACTACCCTTACATAAATTAACCTTATTTTGGAGGGCGATAGCCCATTTCATTCTCGGCTTTTTTTTCTTTGAGTTTCAACAATATTTCATCATGAACTTCGCGAGTAATTGGATAAAAATATGTTAAAATCATGCCGATAATTAAAGCAATTGTTGGCAAAGGTCCGATCGCAACTCGAATGGCAAACATTGCAGAATCCGGCTGTATAGGTGGTTCCTGTCCCTGAAGTGTAGGGAGAAATCCAGCTACTTCTAAGGCCTGCCCCACAAACCACAAACCGATCGCCAATCCAATTTTTTGTAACAATACCATAAACGAATAGAACACACCTTCGCGTCTTTGTCCAGTCTGTAATTCATCCAGTTCAATCACATCCGGTATCATCGACCAAGGTACCAAATAAGCAGTAGAAACTCCCACACCAGCCATCACTGCCAGGAAATACATCAATCCTACTTGTCCTGGTTGCAAGAAAAACAGTCCAGCTTGGGCAATAATCCACAAACTCATGCCCATAAAATATACAGCTTTTTTGCCGTATCTTTCGCTAACTTTACTCCAAACAAACAACATAGCCAGTGCAGTACCTTGAACGGCGATCGCAGTTTGGGTAAAAGCTGCTGGCGGCAGTTTCATCCAGTCGATCACAAAATAAGGCAAAATAGAAGCAGTTAATTGCACTCCCAACCAAGAACAGAGATAAATTCCAATCACGTACAAAAAAGGGCGATTATTAAATGCAATCCGTAACTGTTCTTTCAACGGCAACGATGTAGAATCATCTTCTACTACAGGATTTTCTGCCAGTTGAGCAAAGACGTGTTTACGAGTTCCCAAAAAGCACCAATATAAAGGTAATACTGAAATCACCGTACAGACAGCACCTAATATGATGTATTTTTGGGTATTGTCTTTAACTAAGGCAAAGATAATTTGGGCTAAAATTAGTGACAGAATGCTGCCACCGATAGAGAAACTAAACCGAAAACTATTGAGGCTAGTGCGTTCGTTATAATCTTGGGTTAATTCTGGGGTAAGTGCAGTGTAGGGAAGATTAACAGCCGTGTAAGCGGTGTTGAATAGAATCGAGATAATTACATAGTACCAAAACAGGATTGTGGGATTGTCGCTAGGAACAATCCACTGCAAAAAGAAGAAAATCCCAAAGGGAATTGCACCGTATACCATCCAAGGATACCGACGGCCCCAGGGGTGAGAGGTGCGATCGCTCAATACCCCCACAATCGGGTCGTTTACAGCGTCCCAAACCTTGCCAATCAGTAAAATATTGCTAGCAGTACCAGGAGCCAAACCAGCCACACTGGTAAAAAATAATAATAGGAAAAATACCAGAATATTCGCCGTGATAGCTGGGCCCAGGTCTCCCGCACCGTAAGCTAATTTGGTCGAGAAACTGAGTTTTTTGGTTTCGTGGCTGTTGGGGGCTCGCTCAGAAGGGGCAGTGTTGCTCATAAGCTGTGATTTCGCGGTTATTTGACAGCGGGAGTCTTGGTACTAGGAGTATAACTCGCTATTCGTCCTCTGAGTCAGTTTACTTTAGCGAACTCGACAAATTTCAAAAATTGGTAATTGGTAATTGGTAATTGGTAAACTGAGTTTGATTAAATAAAAAAGTAAGCGACACCCTTGAGAATGTCGCTTACTATCAGGAAATATGGGTGTCAAATGCTTAAATTAACAAGGAATAGCAATTACCTATTACCTATTACCAATTCTCGATCTTACCTCATCTTTCTGATAAAGGCTATATTTCACCCGATCCCAAACTTAGCTTACGCAGGAATCAAAACAGTATCAATGATATGAATAACACCGTTATCAACAACCACATCCGGTGTTGTAACAGTAGAATCATTAATCTTGACGCCATGAGAAGCATCAATTTTCACTGTTGAACCTTCTACAGTAGTAGCTGAAGTTAACTTCACCACATCCGCAGCCATCACTTTGCCGGAGACAACATGATACGTCAGGATTTGTGTTAGCTTCGGAATATCCTTAAGCAAAGTCTCTACAGTACCTTCAGGAAGCTTAGCAAAAGCTTCGTCAGTAGGTGCAAAAACTGTGAAGGGGCCAGGGCCTTTGAGGGTATCGACTAAACCAGCAGCTTTGACGGCAGCAACTAGGGTTGTGAAAGAACCAGCCTGAACGGCAGTATCAACAATGTCAGCCAAGATAGTCACCTAGTTTTGTAATCTGTTTATCAACATAACGCTAAAAAGTAAATTTAGCTACCTAATTGGTTATATCTTTAGTTTAGTTTTTTTGTGCAATTAGTTTCATAAATACCCCTCTCAAGATAGATGACATAATGTCGCTCTTCGGAAACAATTTAACCAAATAAAAAAATTCATCAAGGCAAAGTATTAGTTCTAGCTTCATTGATAAATCTCGATCTAAACTATGAACAGTAAACAACTAACTAGATAGTGACATGAGATACAAACTATTGGGTAACATTTGAATTAACCCTCGAACACATGGAGCGATTAAACGCAGTCAGTGCGATCGAATTGGGTTTTCCCCACGACTTTTTACAAAGTTCAATGGCCCAAGATTTTGCCTTTGGAGGCGGAATCGCAAAAATTAATAATCACCGCATTTAAATTTCAATTTAAGCTTGACAATTGTGCAGCCACAGGTTGTTAAAACCTGTGGCTGCAACGGGACTCAAAATATATCTAAAGACTACTCATCTTCAGCATAGATAAACCGATACAATTCACTGGGATCTGGCTCAGCGCTTTTTTCAGCAAAATCCACCGCATCATCAATGACTGCTTCAATCTTCTTCTCGATCGCCTTTAATTCCTCAGCCGTAGCCAAAGCGCGATCGATCAAATCAGCAGCCAACTTCTTAATCGGATCGCGAGGGAACCAAAATTCCTTCTCTTCCTTAGAACGTAACTCATCAGGATCGGCCAAAGAATGCCCCCTAAAACGATAAGTCAACGCCTCAATCACCGTCGGTCCCTCACCAGCCCGCGCGCGCGCCACAGCTTCTTTCGCCACTTCTCGCACCGCCAAAACATCCATCCCATCAACCTCAACCCCAGCCATACCAAAAGCATGAGCTTTCTTGTAAATCAGCGGGTCAGAAGTAGCACGTTCATGGGACATCCCGATCGCCCATTTATTGTTTTCCACAACATAAAGAATTGGCAACTTCCACAAAGCCGCCATATTCAAACATTCAAAAAACTGACCGTTATTAGCGGCACCATCCCCAAAAAAACAAGCAGTCACGCCATCGGAAGTCTGATCTCCCAAAGCCTCCCGGCGGTACTTAGATTGAAAAGCAGCCCCCGTCGCCACAGGAATCCCCTCAGCCACAAAAGCATAGCCCCCCAAAAGTCGGTGTTCGGCAGAAAACATATGCATCGAACCGCCGCGGCCCTTAGAGCAACCAGTTTCTTTCCCGAACAACTCCGCCATCACCTCCCGCGCCGGCACACCGGCACTCAAAGCGTGAACGTGGTCGCGATAGGTGCTGCTAACATAGTCAGTATCATCCCGGCGCATCGATCGAATCACCCCAGTAGAAACAGCCTCCTGGCCGTTGTACAAGTGAACAAAACCGAACATCTTGCCCCGGTAATACATCTCAGCGCACTTGTCCTCAAAAAAGCGCCCCAAGACCATATCTTCGTAAAGCATCAAACCTTCATCACGAGAAATACTTACGCTTGTTGCGTCAAAAGCTGGTAAAGTCCGTTCCTGAACCATAAATAATTAATACCTGATAAGTATTATGCAAACTGTTGATAATCGGTCAACGACCCTAACTATACCAATAATCGGTCAATCGGCTTTTATCCCCCCCCTTAGTTGGGGATAGCGACTGAACGAACAAACTGCTATTCTGTCAGCAGTGGGGCCCGACGCGCACCTCACTCTAAAATGCCCTCAAGGGAAACGAAGTACCTGGAAGGAAGTTCTCGCTCTCCATAACAGGAGTCAGAAGCCCAACCGATCAATTTTGATTTGATATGGGAGCGTCACCTAAGATAGGCTAATTCAGTTGCTAGCGCTTTGGGGAAGTGGACAGTGCTAATTCCACTAGATTATTATCGGATTCTAGGTCTACCGATTCAAGCTACTGCCGAACAGTTGCAGCAAGCTCATCGCGACCGGACGTTACAACTTCCACGCAGGGAGTATTCCGAAGTGGCGATCGTCGCCCGTAAACAACTGCTCGACGAAGCCTACGCCGTTTTGTCAGACTCAGAGGGGCGCAAAGCTTACGATGCCAGTTTTTTGGCCAAAACTTACGATCGCGAATCAGAAGCAGGGATTTTAGCCCAAAATCCGAGGTTAAAAGCCTCGACAGGCGTGGCCACAGTCCTGCAAGAAGCAGAAACAGACTGGCAAGAGTCCGGGGTTTTAGACGCTACTCCCGACCCCCATACTCCAAGTATTGAAATCGACGACAACCAGTTCGTAGGAGTCCTGCTGGTACTGCAAGAACTCGGAGAATACGAACTTGTACAGAAACTGGGCCGTCCCTATCTCAATAATGGCAGCTCTGCGATCGCACAAGGGCGCTTCGGCGACCCCCAGCTAGTGCGACCAGACATAGTTTTAACCATCGCCCTGTCCTGCTTAGAACTAGGCAGGGAACAGTGGCAACAAGGTCAATACCAAAATGCCACCAAATCACTAGACGCAGGTCAAGAACTGCTGCTGCGCGAAAGCCTATTTCCAAGCGTGAGGGGTGAAATGCAAACCGATATATACAAACTCCGTCCGTACAACATCTTACAATTACTATCCCTCCCAGAAGAAAAAGTCTCCGAACGTCGTCAAGGACTAAAAATCCTGCGAGAAATGCTCGAAGAAAGGGGTGGGATCGATGGTTCCGACGACGATCGATCGGGCTTGGGCATCGAAGACTTCCTACGCTTCGTCCAGCAACTGCGGAAACACCTAACCAGCAGCGAGCAGCAGACCCTATTTGAAGCAGAAGCTAGCCGCCCCTCCGCTGTAGGCACTTATCTCTCGGTTTACACCCTACTAGCTCAGGGATTTGCAGCCAGACAGCCCTCCATGATCCGCCGCGCCAAGCTGATGCTGATGCAGTTAGGCCGCCGCCAAGACGTCCACCTCGAAAAAGCCGTATGTTCCCTGCTGCTGGGCCAAACAGAAGAAGCCAGCAGAGCCCTAGAACTCAGTTCCGAAAAAGAACCCCTCGCCTTCATTCGTGAAAACTCCCAAGATTCTCCCGATTTGTTGCCAGGGCTGTGCTTATACGCCGAACACTGGCTACAGGAAGAAGTATTTCCGCACTTCCGGGACTTGGCAAAGCAGTCAGTTTCCTTAAAAGATTACTTTGCCGATCCCAAGGTACAAGCCTACCTAGAATCCTTGCCACAGGATACAGAAACAGCCAACGAGTGGGTTGTAGCCCAACCCCGCTCTACTGCCAAGGCTCAAGCTAGAGCGACACTCACTAGCTCACTCCAGCCATCCCCAGCCATTACAGGGCGATCGCCCACTGTTACCTTGACCCCCGGCCCTGCCACCATACCTCCCCCTAGGCAAAGCCCCAAATATGAGGAGACCGCAGCCCCACCTATCCCCCCAGTCATCCCCCAGGACTCGACAGCTACCCCCACGGGATACCCCCCTTCCTCCAGCTCAAAAGAACGCCGACGCCCCCATTCCTCCCGTCGCAGTGCCAAGAGTAGTGCAGGGCCAATGGGTGATTTAGTCGATCGAGCCAGGACACTAGGCTCGCAAATTTCAGCCCAAGTTCAGTCCATGCCTCGAAATCGGCTGGCTCTGCTGCTGGTGGCTGGTTTTCTGAGTCTGTTAATTCTGTGGTTGATTTTCAGTATCTTAGGTGGCATCCTCCAAGCTCTCTCAGGCCCATCTCTGCAAGGAGAACAAGCCTTAGTCAGCCTGGAAGCACCACCGATCGAAATTCCCCCCTTAGCCCCCGCCGCCCCAGAGCCTGGCCCTGTCGCCCCAGCCTCCGGCTCCGTCACAGAAGAAACAGCGCAGCAAATGATTCAAAGTTGGCTCTCAGCCAAAGCAGCAGCCCTCGGCCCCAATCACGCTATCGATGAATTAAAGCAAGTTCTGACGGAACCTGCTTTGTCTCGCTGGCAATTGATGGCAGAAGCTCAACAGCGAAACAACGCCCACCAGCGTTATACACACAAGCTCGAAATTACAAAGGTAACAACAAATCCGACTAATCCCGATCGGACCGAAGTCGAAGCCCAAGTTACCGAAAAGGCCGAAGTGTTCGATCGCGAACAGCTAGTTACTTCCCGTAACGAAAACCTCCGTATTCGCTACGACTTGATCCGCCAAGACGGACAATGGCGGATTATGGATTGGCAAGTTATGAAGTAGGGAATTGGGAATAGGGCATGGGGAATTGGGAATAAGACCCACCCCTAGCCCCTCCTCCGAGGGGAACCGGATCTAACTCCCCTCTAGAGAGGGGCTGGGGGTGTGTCGGATAGTTTTAAATTCTTGGACGAGGGTAGTGAATTGCAGATTATTGTTGAAGGCGATCGCGATCTACCCCATATAGACCCAGCTTCGCAAACAACCAGTTTATTCGATCGCCCAATTCAAAGATTACTGAACAGCATTCCCAGCCCTTCCCCAAATCAGTTAGCCGATGTCACCCTCCGAATCTATTCTCCTTGGAACTTTGCAGCATCAACTAGCGCCCAAACTTGGGTATTTGCAGCTACTGAATGGGGAATTGTTACTAATTTGTTATTAGAGGCGATCGGCGTGAATTCAATCACCGAAACCCCAATTAATTCAGAATCCAAAATTATTACACCCTCAGCTTGGTCAAAAGCCTGATTAATTCGTAGCGGAGTTCAGGGCGATCGCATTGCCATTGTACCTCATGGCGCTGACACCGATATTTATTATCCCCCCTCTCAACAGCAGCGTCAAACACTACGGCAAACCTTTGGATGGGAAGACTATTTTATATTTTTAAACATCGGAGGTCAAACCGATCGCAAAGGCATTCGCCCCTTATTAAAAGCCTTCATAGAAGGAGAAAACCTATTTATTTTAGATCCGGACTGGAAACATTTAATTCAGTTGATGCAGACACTTATCGAACAACCTGCATTTATAGCCAAAGCTCGACTTGCAGGCCCCCGTTTTGTCTCTGAAAACTTTACTTGGAAACACGCAGTAGACAAGTTGCTGGATGTGAGATCAATTTCGGTTGCATCATAATTATTAGCCTAAATTAGGAGACGGCAATGCCGTTTCCCTACAAGATTATTTTGGGTAGGGACACGGCATTGCCGTCTCCTCCATCATTCCGGTGCAGCCGGAATTCATATAATAATTAACAAATAACAACTCACAAATAACCAAGCACAAAAAATAAGATACAATAAAAACCACAAGTTCAAGCGATCGACCTTATTTGACACTCAAGCTATGCAATCTACAACAAATCAGTCCGAGACAGAGCCGGTAATGGACGCCCCCAAACACGGCTTGCCAGTTACCATCATTACAGGATTCCTCGGCAGTGGCAAAACAACCCTGCTCAACCATATCCTGACCAACCAGCAAGGTTTGAAAACCGCAGTTTTAGTCAACGAATTTGGCGAAATTGGCATCGACAACGAACTGATTGTCACCACCGAAGACAATATGGTCGAGCTCAACAACGGCTGCATTTGCTGCACAATTAACGAAGATTTGGTAAATGCAGTTTACAAAGTTTTAGAACGTCAAGAAAATCTAGATTATTTAGTAGTAGAAACTACCGGACTCGCCGACCCCCTACCAGTAGCTTTAACTTTTTTAGGCACTGAATTGCGAGACATGACTCGTCTCGATTCCATCGTGACAGTAGTAGATGCCTCCAATTACAGCTTGGATTTATTCAATTCTCAAGCAGCATACAGTCAAATTGCCTATGGCGATATTATTGTTCTCAACAAAACAGATTTGGTTGAGGAAGCAGATTTAGATTTGTTGGAAGTTAAGATTCGTGATGTCAAAGAAGGCGCTCGAATTCTCCGCACAGTAAAATCCCAAGTTCCTCTGCCACTCATCCTCAGTGTAGGATTGTTTGAATCGGACAAATATTTCCAAGCTGAGGAAACTGCTAGCAGTCACGACCATCACGACCATAACGACCATAACGACCATCACGACCACGCTCATCACGACCATCACGACCACGCTCATCACGACCATCACGACCATCACGACCATCACGACCACGCTCATCACGACCACGCTCATCACGACCATTCAGACCATTTAGATAATGATGGATTTACCTCACTTTCATTTCAGAGCGACAAGCCGTTTTCTCTGAGGAAATTTCAATATTTCTTAGACCACCAAATGCCTACAAATGTGTTTCGGGCAAAAGGGATTATGTGGTTTGAAGAAAGTCCCAAACGGCATATTTTTCACTTGAGTGGCAAGCGATTTTCCATCGATGATGATGAGTGGAAAGGCGAACGGAAAAACCAGATTGTCTTGATCGGTCAAGGTTTGGATATCGAGACTTTGCGATCGCAAATCGAAAACTGTCTCTGTCTGCCTTCACCGAATCGCGGCAAAGGATTTGGCAAAAAATAAAGACAACAGGAATTACACAGTACAACTTCCATGCTAGAGCCTGGAAATGTCTAGAGGATCTATCTGGCTTTTATTCATGAAAATAGGAGGTAGAGCCTCTGGATATGCGTTACCAGACTCTAGCTTGGTAACGAGTAAACGAATAAGTTCTGATGTCTTTAATGTCAGGAAAAGTCTATGAAACTGCCGTTTAGTATCATCTCTATCGATTACCAATTACCGATTCTGAATGCGAATAATCATCCAGCGAGTCCAATCGTCTCAAGTCGAAGTTAACGATCGAATAATTGGCAAAATTAGCCGCGGACTGAATCTGCTAGTAGGCATTGCCACTACCGACACCGAAGCAGAACTAGATTGGATGGCTCGCAAATGCCTAGAATTACGTTTATTTCCAGATCCAGCCACTGACACTGGCCGCTGGGAGAAATCCGTACAAGACATTGGTGGCGAGTTGCTTGTTGTCAGTCAGTTTACGCTTTATGGCGACTGCCGCAAAGGTCGGCGACCCTCATTCGATCGCTCTGCGCCCCCAGAAGCCGCCTCCATTCTGTATGACAAATTTGTCGAAAAGTTGCGCGCCAGCGGTTTAAAAGTCGAAACAGGCGTGTTTGGAGCTCAAATGCAAGTCTCTATAGATAATGATGGGCCGGTGACTTTGGTGTTAGAAAGAGAAGCAGGGTAAATTATCTACTGCTCTACCGGGTTTTGTCCAAGAATATTTCGTTATATCAAATCCGTTGACATCGGAATTATGATTTCTCTCTTCTCTTTCTCTGTGTCCTCTGTGTTCTCTGTGGTTTAATCATTCCGATACAACCGGAAACGATATTACAAGCCTGATGCAATGGCAAAAACCCGGTTGCTTTGGTTGTCCTGAGAAAGGATACATACCAATTTTCTAAATTAACCGGGTTTTCAAACTGCTCTGTCGTAGGTAGAGAATACATTGCAGTTCCCTACATTCTGCTGACTACCAATTCCAGAATCTTCCACCCCCAAAATCCCGTCTCAAGGCCAGTTAGTAAATTGTCCACTGAACGGCCTTGCTATACCCTCACTCGCAAGTGCGATCGCCCCACCTTCGCAATAGCTCACAATGTTTGTACAGCATAGGTTTAAGCACAAAATCACCAATGCTCTACAGCCAAAGCTTAAAATCAGATTCAGCAGCCAAAAACAGTTGCATGAGAGAGTGGAACACCTGAGTCACTGCACTATTTGTACTTCCCGTACATTCAATGTATAGAGAGTTGAATCCGCACAGCAAGCCAAACCGCCTGCAACTGCATCACTCACTCTCTGACAAAAGTCCTCGCACTGTCGCTGCGGTGCCCTACCACCTGATAAATACCATGACTGTCACAACTGCCACCAACTCCGTTAACTGCAACACCGCTTCTACCATCAACTCCATTCAAACTGCCCCCTGCGAACAAGCCCTCGAAATCAATCACGTTCCCAGCGTCGATACCCTAGCTTTGGCTGACTTCGCCCTCAAAGCGTTGCAAGCAGAGATGAAAACAGCAAGCCGTAGCGCTCAATCGGTGGCGATGCGGATTGCGAAGGAAGTCGAACGGATTTGCCAAAAAAGCGATCGCATCCAAATTTCCGGCGAAGTCCAAGCTTGGCAAATCACCTTAGCCGAACACCGCTTGCAAAAAACCCTGGAATTCTATCGCCTCGGTTCCAAGCAAGGCCGCGTCGAACTTCACTCTCACCTCGCATCGATGATTTACCGCCATGTTGCTTCCTTTAGATCGAACTTGAACTACCAAGCTCGCTACAACATGATTGAAGACTTTTTGCAAGGCTTTTACATTGAATCTTTACGGGCTTTCCGCCGGGAACACCAACTCGATCTGAGCTACCAGCCCCGCACACAGCTAGAATTGGCTGAGTACATGGCTTTCACCGAACACTACGCCAAACGCCAAATTGGCTTACCAGGCCGCAACCGCCAACGCCTGATTGTCCTCCGCGCTCAAGGTTTTGCCAAGGGTCAACCTCCTGAAACTGCGATCGACATTGAAATGGCTGTAGAATCTGGCAAGGGAGAAGATGCAGAAATGTACAGCCGCTCTCCAGCGCTGCAACAAGTGCGCGAACAAATGGTGTCTGAAACTGTCGATCCGGCTGATGCTGTGCTGCGCGATCGAGTAGTATCGGAATTGATTGCTTATCTGGAATCGCAAAATCAGCCAGAATGTGTTAGCTACCTCAATTTGAAATTGCAAGACCTTTCTGCTTCTGAAATCGATCGCGTTCTTGGTTTGTCTTCCCGTCAACGGGACTACTTGCAACAACGTTTCAAGTACCACGTCGAAAAATTTGCCCGCACTCAAAACTGGAAATTAGTCCACGAATGGCTCGGTGCTGATGTCGATCAAAAATTGGGAATGACTTCGGACAAGTGGGAAACATTTCGCGCTCAACTTTCCCCCGAACAGCAACAACTGTTAGCAATGAAGCGGAATCAAGAAAGTGACAAGGCGATCGCCACTGCGATCAAATGTACTCCCAAACAAGTCCAAAAACGTTGGGCGCAACTGTTGGAGCTGGCTAGCCAGACTCGCAACAGCACCCAAGCCTAACGGGTACTTCAACATGAATGTAACCCTTGGCTGGAGACAGGAAAATGCGATCGGGTGCGGTGTACTAAAAACAATGCCCGCCCCGGCGTCCTCTCTCAAAACTCCCACTAGGGATGCGGGATTATGAAAGATTTTCAGCTAATTAAATATATTAAAACAGCACTACTTTTTTTTAATATTTATGATTCCCAGGCCTAACCTGGGAATTTGTTTTTTATTGGTATAATTACCCTCCCGAACCCCGATTTCCCGTCGCCCCCCTTAACCAGCTCAAATTTGGTATGATTATGAATATTAACCATCGCACCCCCAAAAGATTCTATAAAATTTATGTCTCTCAATCCCGGAGATGAACTGACCGGACGCTATAAAATCATTAATAAATTAGGACAGGGAGGAGCAGCCATAACCTACACAGCTCAAGATTTACAAAACCCCTCAAATCCACCCTGCGTCATTAAAGAAATTCCTTTTCCACATACCGAAAATCCCTTGGTACTAAAAAAAGCTAGGAACCGATTTCAACAAGAAGTTTTGGCTTTGCAGACTTTGGGAAATGATTCGCGCATTCCCACATTATTAAATCACTTTGAGGAAAATGATAATTTTTACATAGTTCAAGAATTTATTACAGGAACTGCCATAAGTCAAGAACTCCTTACAGCAAAAAATCAGTGGAATGAAGCACAGGCGATTTCCTTTTTACGAGAAATTTTTGAAATCTTACAACTTGTTCACGACGCAAATATTATTCATCGCGACCTGACACCTTCTAACTTAATTAGGTCTACAACAGGGAATAAAATTGTTCTGATTGATTTTGGAGCGGTCAGAGAAGTCAGCACTTTGACTTCTAACAGTACAGGTGAAATATTGACATCAAAAGCATGGGGGACAACAGGTTATATGCCAGCAGAGCAATACAATCCCCAGTCAATTCCCCAACCATATAATGATATTTATGCAGTAGGAATTATCACGATTCAAGCTCTCACCGGGCGCCGTCCCACAAATCTGCCACAAGACCCTGATAGTTGCGAATTTATCTGGACTCATTTAACATCCGATCGCCTGAGCGACCCACTCAAAAATATCTTAACCAAGATGGTGCACTTTAACTTTAAAGACCGCTACCAATCTGCTACCGAGGTGTTGCAAGCCTTAAAGCCACTTGTAGCACCAGTCAAGTCAAAACCCAGAAAAAATTCACCCCACTTTCGTTGGTTACTATTCGGCTTTGCGGGAGTAGCCTCTGCATTAATCATCGCCTATTCTTTCTCCTTATTTCGACCAACAATTCCTTCACTAGCCTCTGTAGAGGGTATCAGTTCAGGAGAAAAACTCCTCATTCAAACCTCGCCACTCTGGTCAAAACAAAGAGGAATCAATGAGTTTGCCGATTTAAATTATCCAGAAGCTTTAAAATTGCTCAAACAGTCTTGGAGAGAAGACCGTAAAGACCCAGAAACTTTAATTTACATCAACAATGCCCTGCTCAAATCAATCAACGCAGAATATTACACCATCGCAATAGTCGTTCCCGTCCGCAGAAATCAGGACGGCAGCATTTTCAATGCCAACTTAGCAGAAGAACTGCTGCGCGGCATTGCTCAGGCTCAAACAGAAGTTAATTTAAGTCTCATCACTCCCAATAGTAGCAATAAAGACTTTCCCGGTCAAGAATTGCTCGAAACAAAACCTCTTAAACGCAAAGGACTGAGAGTCATCATCGCCGATGACGGCAATATCAAATCCTACGCAGTTAAAAGAGCAAATTCTCTGGTTGCTCAGCCCGATATTTTAGCAGTAATCGGACACTACACCAGCGACATGACCGTGGAAACAGTAGATATTTACAATCAAAATAAACTTGTCGCTATTTCTCCGGGAAGCACAACAGAAGAACTGACACGCAAACCCCGGAAATTTTTCTTTCGGACGGCTCCGACAACTAGCATAGAAGCTGAAGCTTTAGTAAATCAACTAATCTCAGTCGATCAGAAAAAAGTTGCAGTATTTTACAATCCCAACAGTCCGTTCAGCGCTTCTTTGTGGGAAGAATTTAAAAAACAATTTGAAGCCCTAGGAGGAACGACTTTTAGAATCAATAATTATTACGATTTATCTAAAAATAATTTTAACGCCCCAGCAGCAATCCAAGAAGTTGAAAAACAGGGAAAAATAGCCATACTTTTGATTCCAGATGGTCAAGTCACCAGTTCCCTAGAAAATGCGATCGAAATGATTAAAGCTAACAACGATCGCAATTGGATTGTCGGCCCTTGGACGCTGTACGAAACGAGAATATTAGAATTAGCCAAAAAGTTAAAGTCTGTTAAAAAACTGGGAATATCCGTGTTTTGGCATCCGTTAATCAGTTTTGACAAAAAATTTCCACTCAACGCTGAAAAATTGTGGGGAGGTCCGGTAAATACTCGATCGGCCTTAACCTACGACGCAGCCCAAACACTGATTAAAGCCCTAGAAATACAGCAGCAACCAAGTCGGGAGGGAATGCAACAAACCTTAGCATCACCAAATTTTCAAGCCAGTGGAGCCACGGGTATAATTGAATTTGACCCAAACACCGGCAATCGAAAAAACTCTCCTAAACGATTGGCGCACATTGTTCCGTGTTCTAGAGAACAATTTGGCCTGACATTTGTGCCGCTCGAATTTCCCACAGCCGCCGCCGCAGGTTTAAAATGCGAGTGAATTAATATCTTGCACCATTCTCAACAAACCTGTACGGGCGGGTTTTACAAACCATTTCTGCCGAAAATCAATAATTTCATAAACTCGCCCCGCCCGGTGTCACTCTCGCCACAAGTGCAACATATCAATTTATTAGATATATTGAACAAGGCTAGTTTTTTTTATAGGAACATTTATGAATGTCAATCTCGCTCCCTCACCCGGTTCTACTCTCAAACCAGAAGCCCAGAATATATGTGCACTCAAACAAGTCTTCCAGACAATTGATGCCCATAGCTGTCCTGGTTCCTATAACTTCCATATGCACACAGTCTACTCGGATGGACGCTTGCAGCCAGAGGAATTGCTCCAAAAAGCGATCGCCCTTGGTCTCAAAGGCTTAGCTATTACAGACCACCACAGCACCAAAGGCTACGAAAAAGCTCAAATTTGGTTGAATAATTGGAAATTAGACCATCCCGACAACAATAGCACCATACCCACTCTGTGGACAGGGGTGGAAATTAATGCTGAATTACTAAATAACGATGTACATATTCTCGGTTATGGCTTCGATCCGCAACATTCCAGTCTCCAACCCTACTTAGGAGGTAAAGGTACAGAAGGAACTTATTTGTATCCAGCCATCAGGGTAATTGAAGCTATTCATGAAGCAGGAGGTTTAGCCGTTCTGGCCCATCCCTGTCGGTATCGTTCTACCGCTGATAAATTAATCCCAGAAGCTGCTCGTTTCGGCATTGACGGTGTAGAAATCTACTATGCCTACGGTAATCCAAATCCTTGGAAACCAAGCCCCAAACAAACTGCTTTAGTTAAAGATTTAGCAGAAACTCACAGCTTGTTTGGAACTTGTGGAACTGATTCTCACGGTCTGAGTCTTTTAGTCAGAATCTAGATATAGGATCAGATTCAAACTTAAGGCTCTGCTTTGAACTTATCGCATAAGTTTTCTGCAATAAGTTGACCAACTTGCTCATAGCCTTGGCTATTCCAATGACCTTCACAGGGCAGAGCATTGGGAAAGCCCTGTACACAAGTTTTATTTTTTTCTGCATACTCTCGCAATCGCGGGACTGTATCCAATGTCGTAATATTGAGGCGATCGCCAAGGGATTTGATTCTGTGATTAGGATAATACAAGTCCTTAATGCCAAATTGTTTCATATAGCTTTGACGAGCTATAGGATCTGGATGGACTTGATATCCCGTACTAACAATCAAAACCATAAAATCTGCCTTTTTTACCTTAACTTCCTGATTTATTAGTGTAATTAATCCTTCTGTCACCTGCCAAGCCTCTTTCCATACTGGCTCAATAGGTTCTTGAAAGTTCTTAGGGAATCGTTCTTTTTCTGTGGCATCAAGCAGACGTTTTTTATGATCTAAATCAACTTTTCTGACTAACCGCAAAATGCGTGAATTATTGACGAACCAAGTGGGAAGATAATCAACCGAGGAAAATTTTAAATAGTCATGTTCTTCCGGTGACATTTTCAGCCATGACATATCTGGGACTAATTCACCATTTTTATATAAAAAAAAGGGCCGACGTTTATAAAATTCAAGCTTTTTTGAATTATTAATAATATCGTTGCCCGAAAAAAAAGCTAAGATCACCAAATCGGGAGAATATTTCCAGACTTTCTGGCGCAGAGTCATTAGTTCTTGAGCCGTCCCATAACCCTGAACCCCAAAATTAATTACCTCAACTTTGCGATCGCCTAAAGCACTACATTTTTTATTGAGTTGCTTTCTCATTTTCCACCAAAAAGTATTTTCCATCGGCACTTGTAAAGCTTCGGCAAAGGAATCTCCCACCACCGCGATCCGAAAAGTTTTTGGTGGTTTCTCCTTCGTATGTTCACGATCGCGTAAACCATCTTTATTCGCTTGGATCAAGGAGCGCTCTCCTTCACCCAGCCACTCGAAAGACGCGCCCGGATTCAATGACCAAGCTCCAGCGGGATCGTCTAATCTGTAAGTATCAAAAGAGACAGGCTCACGGGGCTTTTTCAGACCTTTAATTCCCCCCAGATGAAGACCTAATTCTCCCAGGAAAACACCCGCCATAATTCCCCCCAAAATTAGGCTCAGTTGTTGCCCCCATAAACTTAGTTTTCTCATGTTAGTTTTCTCATGGGTAGAAAGCTGAAATCTGGAACTAGATGCTAGCCTTATCTGTAGGTTTTACAGAACGCGATCGCCCCCAAGTCAAACTCAAAGGCGATCGGCACTTAATTCCACTCAAATAGGACTCACAAAGCCCACGCTACAGAAACTATGCTGCTGGCACAAAAACACTTGCCGTAAGCTCGCTTGGGGCAACCCCTACAACGATACCCAAATAGCCGCCGAGTTTAATTGCCGTAGCACTAACAGCAGCTCCTCCATTCAGATTCAAACTTACAGTTTCCAAGGTGAGGCTAGCAAATACACTCCCGCCGGTTAGACCAATTTTGTCCCCAACAGTAAAGTCTGTAATCACATCTGCCTCTGCTAAGGTGGCTGCCGTCGCCGCCCCTCCAGTTAAGATAAATGTATCGTTTCCAGCGCCACCTGTGAGGATGTCTTGACCGCGATCGCCACTCAGTATGTCGTCGCCTAAGCCACCAATCAGGACATCATTTTCTTTACCACCGGTGATAGTGTCATTGCCATCTCCTCCGGTGAGAGTATCGTTGTCATTATTGCCGGACAAGTTGTCATTACCAGCACCGCCTTCAATCTGATCCGATCCTTTACCGCCGGTCAAAGAGTCGTTGCCAGCCCCTCCGTCAATTGTATCGGCTCCTTGCATTCCGTTAATGATATCAAAGCCGCTTGTCCCGGTAATATTGTCGTTGCCAGATAGCCCCAAGATTGGTTTGCCAGCAGCAGCCGGGGGCAGTGATGACACCAAAATATTGTCATTATTGTCTGACAGGTTGTAAGACTGACCGCTAACAGTGTTTGCTGGTTGCCCAGTAGGAGTACCAGGGCCGGAAGAATTGATTGCAGGTGCCGCGATCGTTACAGGCGTACCACCAGCCGTTGGTGTTGGTGTTGGCGATGGTGTCGGTGTTGGAGTTGGTGTTGGAGTTGGTGTTGGTGTCGGTGTCGTGACCACAGGTGTTGGAGGTGTGACCACAGGTGTTGGAGCTGTGACCACAGGAGTCGGTGTTGTGACCACAGGAGTCGGTGTTGTGACCACAGGAGTCGGAGTTGTGACCACAGGAGTCGGAGTCGTGACCACAGGAGTCGGAGTCGTGACCACAGGAGTCGGAGTTGTGACCACAGGTGTTGGAGTTGTGGAAGTAGCAAATGCCAAATTCAGAGTGTATTGGCTACTGTTATTCTTACCCTGACCTTCACCAGTACCAGCTACAACAACTTTGTCCTTAACGTTCAAAAAATATCTTCCGCCCGGTGTAAGTATCTCAAATTCCAATTTAGCGTCAGGCTTATTATCGTTACTTACAGAAGGAGAACCTACTACTTTAAATCCTTTGCTGTCTAATAACTCTACAGTGATATTACCATCTATATTTCCCAGAGTTGCGGTTAACTTACCCCGACCCGGCTCTTCAATGCGGTAGTTGTCAACAGTGTCAATCGAACCTACCCACCCTGAATAAGTTCCGGGGTTAACGGCTGGAGTATCACCATTTGATGCGTTGTTAAGATCGTTCGGCTCTAAATTAACTTCGACTGTGTACGCTGTTAGCGCAGTAGCGGCCCCTGTCTTGTCGCTAACAATCCCCGTGAAATTACCGCCTACGATGGGGGTAAAAGTGACGGGGTTAGTAGTTGCAATGTCACCACTTGCAACCTCGACGCTGCTAGGATTGTTGACCCGTAAAAAAGGTTTAAATTTGCTGTCATCGGCACTTTTTACAGAGATTTGAGTACGCTGATTTGCGACTATGCTCGGCAAAGGAAAATTAACACTTTAATCAGTTGGTGTGATTTGTCTAAATAAACTGTAACCGCTCATTGTTTTATTCCTCAATCAAGTTTGCTTGGATGGTTAGGCACTGGTTTAGTGACTAAAGTTAATCATTCGTTAGTATCTAATTGACTGGACAAATTGACAGACATTGCTATTGGATTTAACCTCAATAATTAAAGTTTGAACCGAGTTTATGAAGTAGGGACACGGCACCTTGCCCTTATTCGTGTCAACTTAAGGTCAAACCCTGTCACAGACTGCTGTTTGACTATTAACCCTAGATCCCCCCTAGCCCCCCTTAAGAAGGGGGGGACAAGAGTCCGATCAAAGTCCCCCTTCTTAAGGGGGATTTAGGGGGATCTAGACTTGGCTATGAACGAGAGATACCAAGGCTTTCATGCTTAAGTTGACACGAAGAAGGGCTCGCTTGAGTGTCCCTACCGTGGGGATAGATCGATCGCGCGGTGTCCTTCATAAATGTGGAATCTGCTGTATTGCTACACATCTCCCACGAGTCACCTGTGCAGTCATGCTGAAATCTGGAACTAGATGCTAGCTTTATTTGTAGGTATTACAGAAGGCGACGCACCTTTTTCAACCGGGGCGATCGCGGGGAGTAGGGGTCGGATTGCCCCTACAATAATTATGGGAGATGTCTAATTACTAACTACCGTTCGGGAAACAACTGACAAGCCCTGTTAGTTGGCTGATTAGCCCAATTTAAGCGAGAATTCCCAAACCGATCCATCCAACCTTCCAAATAAGCCCGATTAGCCTTTCTTTCCTCTGGATTAGATGTATTCATCGGATGAGGCGCTAAACCCAAAATAGTAGCCGTTGTCACGCAAAACATTGACTTTTGAAAACTCTGACAAATTTGCACCCGCACATCATCTTCGCCTCGACAGCTAGTGCGATAAATTTCTTGCAAATACTCCGGCAAAAAATGCCGCATATCTTGCATCAATTGAGTTGGCGGAATTCCCGCGCCGCCAATCGGTAAAGGATCGGCAAACAAAGCACCATAGCTAAAGTCTCTTTGTTGTTCCGGGATTTGATGAGCTTGAGCGTTGTAGGAAACTACTCCAAAAAATGCAGTTCCCCGAAAGAAAATTGACTCGACATAGGGAATCGCTACATCTGCTAAAAATGTCAATCCAGCCTCTGGGGGAATGATCTCGTAGACTTGACCGTTAATCTTAACGCTGTAGGTAATTGGTAAACTGGCGGCTGCCACTAACCCAGCTTTGACAAAATCAACTACGTCAGCAATAGACTTAGTTTCCCCTCGATCGTAGGAATCAGATAGGTCCATAAACAAATCGCTCATTACCCGCCAAAACTGACCTAAACCGGTGTAGTAAGCCAGCATCCGCACTTGTTCCGGCAAAAAATCAGGAAATGCTTTATGGAGTCCCTGCATGAAAATGTTGCCTTTCAATTTAGCTGCGATCGCCTTTTCGACCAAATTATCAAACTCCGGCGAATCTAAATAACTATCCAAACCACCGCCGCCGTGCCAAAGCATGGTTTTCATGCAATATTCGGCATACTCAAAATTTATGCGATCGTGCCACAAATAGCGCATCAATTTGGGCAGAGTAACTTCCCCATTGAAATATTTAAAAAATGGGAAAAGCACTAAAAACTGTTCTTCAGCGATGTAGTTCAGATTCCGAGAATAGGCATCGAGAACTATACCATAACTTTTGAGAACTCCAACAACTTCTATTAAATTTTCCGCAGAATCAGGTAGTAAAGCTTTGCCTGATTCCAAGATGTCAATGTATGCTGAGAGAGGATGAGAAGATGGTTTTAATACGGTACTTGTCATTTTAATTTAACCTTAAATGAAGGAAGAAGGAAGAAGGAAGAAGGAAGAAAGATGTTTGTAGTAACAACTTTAGTCCTTTCATGATGGACTAAAAGCTTTTCAGATATAGCATTTCTTGGTCTAGTAGGGACACTGCCGTGGGGAGCATTCAGAATTTGCAAATATATCGGTAGGGGCGAAGCATGACCGTAGTAAATCCTTCCTTTTAACCAATAACTTATCTGCCGGAATGCGAGAGCCCTTACAAAATCGGGATTCTCCCCTGCCCATTGGTGTCAACTTAAGCTGTCAGCCCGCCAAGTCCGTTAGTCATTCATCAAGTCCGCCAGGGGTTGAAACCCCTGTCTAATAGCGAAAGTCCTCTCAAAGAGGACTGAAGAGAAGAATCTCAACTCATTAGTCCTCTTTTAGAGGACTTTAGCTTTGAGACAGGGGTTTAAACCCCTGTCGGACTATCGGTTTGACGTTAAGTTGACACCAATGTCCCCTGCCGTGTCCCTACAGCTAGGTCATATTTTATGGTAAGTTTTGAGCGATCGCCTTAACTTGCGTTGGCACATTAGATACCATCGCGATCGCAGTTTTCTCACTCAAAGCCAAAATCACTCCCGGCTGTACTCCCATAATCAGAATAATCACAGCCAATACCAAAGAAGGAATGCGATCGCCCCAACGCACTTGTGGTAAACTCACCACCAAATCCGAAAGCCGACCAAAAAAAGCACGGTTGACCATAATTAAAAAATAAACTGAAGTCAAACCAGTGCCGATCATGCACAGCAAAGTTTGCACCGGAAACACTTGCAAGCTACCGCGAAATACCAAAAATTCAGCAATAAATCCAGCCAAACCTGGAATACCCGCACTAGCCATCACTCCCAGAATCATTAAACTACCAATCATCGGCAAACCTCGATCGGGATTAAACAAACCCCGCAGCACATCTAAATTACGGCTACCTGATTTTCGGTAAACAACACCGACGGTTAAAAACAGTAGCGCCGAAATTAAGCCGTGGCTTACCATTTGTAAAACAGTACCCAACATACTCACCGGAGTAGCCGCAGCGCTAGCCAACAGAATGTAGCCCATGTGAGCGATCGAACTATAAGCTACCATTTTCTTCATATCTTTTTGGGCGATCGCGCAACTAGCCCCATAAAGCACACTGACAACCGCCCAACTCGCCAACCAAGGTGCAGCCACCGCCCACGCATCAGGAAACAAACCCAAACCAAATCGCAGCATCCCGTAAGTTCCCAACTTCAAAAGCACCCCAGCCAGCAACACCGAAACCGGAGTCGAAGCTTCTACGTGAGCATCAGGAAGCCAAGTATGAAAAGGCACTAAAGGCATCTTAATCCCAAAAGCCAATAACACCCCAGCCAGTAACACAATTTGCCTCACCAAAGGCAAAGGTAAAGCACCCTGCAAATGGGATGCACCCACAGCACCAACAATATCAAAACTAGAAGCACCACTCAGCCAAACCGTCCCCAAGAAAGATGCCAGCAGCACAATCCCAGCAAACGCAGTATAGATTAAAAACTTAGTAGCAGCATAACCCCGACGTTCGCCTCCCCAAATCGCAATTAACAGGTAAAGGGGGATTAGTTCCACCTCAAAAAACAGGAAAAAGAGCAGCAAATTTTGAGCTAAAAAAGCGCCATTCACGCCACCCATTATCAGCAAAATCAAAGAATAATAAATTCGAGGTCTGCGAATAAACTCATCTGTACTGTAAATAGCCACCCCAGTCAGGAGAGCATTTAAAATCACCAAAGGCAGAGACAAACCATCAACACCCAGATTGTAGTTCAATCCCAAAACATCTATCCAAGGCAGAAATTCTGCAAACTGCAACTGACTCGCATTTATATCAAACTGAGCCGCTAGAATCACCGATAAAATCAAAGTTATACCTGCCATCGCCAGGGCCAGATTCCGCACAATTTTAGAACTAACCGCACTAGGCCAAAACCCAATCAGAGCCGCCCCCAATATTGGTATCCAAATTAAAGCACTAAGCATCAATTAAAACTTTCCTTTACTACAACTTTTAAAACTATATTTAAGATTAGCGCAAACCCAGACAAGATAAAAGCGATCGGCTGATTTTTTTTGTTAACATAGGTTCAGATGTATTTGGAACCATCCTATGACCTCAAGTCTTACAGAAAGTCTCACAGACCGGGAAGATTTGCAAGTTCGATCGGCTTATCCTTCCACCCGCCTCACAGTTGCCGACTTGGAACAACTGCAAGGTATACTCTGCGAAGCACAGCTAGACTACCAATTAGAACTCGTAGACGGGAAGATTATCATTATGGGCGGATCAGACATTGTATCGAGCGAAATTGGACTTGAGTTTGGCAGACTTTTGCTTAACTGGGTCAAACCCCGCAAATTGGGACGAGTGTTTGAATCTAGTGGCGGGTTTATTCTCCCGAATTCCGATCTGAGAGTTCCTGATGTTTCTTTTGTGGTAGCCTCGCGCCTCAAACAAAGTAAAAGGTATTTTGCCGAACTCGTCCCCGATTTAGTTGTAGAAATAAAGTCTCAGTCCGATCGCATTAAACCCCTGCGAGAAAAAATCCTCTCATTTCTCGAACTCGGAGCAAAAGTAGGAATATTAATCGATCCAGACAAATGCACAGTCACAATTTACCGCCCCGCAACCGAACCAGTTATATTGAGAGATGGAGACATTATTTCAATTCCTGAACTATTACCTGGTTGGGAAGTTCCCGTTGCAGAATTATGGCCGATCGAGTTTGAGTAAAATTGGATAAAAAGCAGACAAACCCAGAATAAAATCATCTGCTCTCATCTGCTCTCATCTGCTCTCATCTGCGGTTTAAAACAACCAAACTATCAAAGCCAGCAATACAGCCACTCCCCCAGCAATAGTCAACACATAAAACTGGGACTGACCATTACCACTATACTTCAAACCTTCGCCACTGAAAATGGTGGCAAAACCAAACAAATTCACCACGCCATCCACCACATACCTGTCAGTCCAAGCACTCATCTTAGAAATAGAATCAACTGCCCAAACCACAGTCAAACGGTAAACGCGATCGATATAAAAATCGTAAGCCAACAAATCCTGCAAAGCCGGAATCGGTAATCGCACAGGCCTAGGTATAACCCCATACCAATAAATAGCCACCCCGATCGCACAACCAATAAACCCAGACAACATCAACAACGGTGTATCCAAAGTTTTCAACAGCAAATTTAAACTATCAAAATCTCCAGTTTCAGCCCAAGGTCCACTCCAACTAATTAATAATTGCCACCGCTGCAACATCCAAGGCACTAAGAGTCCCGTAACAGTTAAAATTACCATTGGCACAGCCATTAGCCATCCGACTTCTGGAGTTCGGTGAGTTTTTGGCTGCGGTTTTCCGACAAACACCAAACCAAATACGCGAGTTAAATTGAGCGCCGTCAAACAATTAACTAACAGCAGCACAACTACCAACCATAAAGGTACTGTCCAAAAACCATTCAGCCAGCGCCGCATTGCCCAAAAATTCCCTAGGGGCAACAGTGCTACCATCCCCGCAGCGCCTACTACAAAAGCCGCAGTCGTGGCGGGCATTCTCGACCATAAGCCACCCATTTCTGTTAAATCTTGAGTGTTGGTGGTCGAAATAATCGACCCAGCGCTCATGAATAATAGTGCCTTGGAAATCGAGTGTGCGAACAGTAACAGCAAAGCAATGTCAACTTGATTTAACCCCACTGCGATAAACACCAAACCTAAAGAAGCGCTCGTGGAATGGGAGAATGTTCTTTTGAGGTCAATTTGGGCGATCGCCACTAAAGAAGCCCCAACCGCCGTCACCGCACCCAAAACCACCAACACCGCACCAGTCATCGGCGACAGCGCCAAAACCGGCTGAAGTTTAATCAAAACATAAGCCCCACCACCCACAACTACCGTATTCCGCATAATTGAAGCTGGGTTCGGCCCTTCCATCGCCTCGTCTAGCCACAAATGGAAGGGAAATTGAGCGCACTTAGCCGTAGGTGCGGCAATTAAAGCCAAACCTAATAAATTCCCAACTACAGGAGATAAAGTTGCCGATTCTGCCCATGTTTCTAAATCCGAAAAATTCAAACTTCCTGCTAAAGTAGAAAGTGTCACTACTCCCATCAGCAGGGGTACATCTCCCACTCGTTTGGTTAAAAACGCATCACGAGCCGCGGTGACTACCAGGGGTTGAGCGTACCAAAATCCTACTAGCAAGTAAGTTGAAAGTGTCAGCATTTCCAACAAAGCGTAAGTTAGAAGCAGCGAATCGCTAATTGCAATGCCACTAATTGCTGCTTCAAAAAAACCCAGCAACCCGAAAAATCGAGCCATCGCCCAGTCTTTTTCCATGTAGCCCAAAGCATAAATTTGTGCTAGCAAACTTAGAAATGCCACCAACTCCATTGCGCCCACACTTACGGTAGAGATTTCTAGGGCAAAAGATAGGTTTAAGTCTGTTACTTGCACCCAGTTTAGCAGCAATTGTTGAGGTGGTTCATTCCAAGTTTCTCTGAAAATCACTGACCCGTGGATAAAAGCCAACACAGTCATCAACAAATTGAAATAAGCCGCTGGTCTGGGCCCTGTTTTGCGAATTGTTCCCGTAGACCAAGGCAAAGTTAAAATAGCGCCTATTAAGCCATATAAAGGTACCCACCAACAGGTTTGGAGGAGCAATGGATTCATGAATTTATCCTGATAAATTTGGATTTTACTGCTGTCTTTATGAAAAAATATCCGCGAGCGATCGCACCCTCGAATTTTGGCTAAACGTGATTGTATAGTTTTGGCAAAATTTTTTGCACTAATGTTAACTATACCTTAAAGAACTCAAACTGAGAATTCTATCACTGAGAAATTAGTTTTTACCGCATAAGCGAACTCTACTTGACAAGTATTTTTACTTAGCGGACTCTCCAATTGCCACCTGCATCTACTCCTGACTATGTTAAGTTTATTAAAAAAATATTAAATCATTTTAAGGATCATAAAATATTTTAATTTTTGTTATTAAACATTATGATGTTGGTTTATATTGTCAAGGTACACAGCTTACCCTATTCTTAGAGGATAGGAAGCTTTAAACCGTTTTTCTAAATAATCTGGGCTCCCCCGTCCAATTTTTAAAATTGGTCAAAGATTTGTAACGGTAATTCCACTAACTCTCGCTTAGGAGATTCAAAAATGTCAATTGCCGTGGGAATGATTGAGACAAAAGGTTTTCCCGCTGTTGTGGAAGCTGCCGACGCTATGGTCAAAGCTGCTCGTGTCACCCTCGTGGGCTATGAAAAAATCGGCAGCGCCCGCGTCACAGTAATTGTGCGTGGTAACGTGTCGGAAGTCCAAGCCTCAGTAGCAGCAGGAGTGGAATCCGTCAAACGGGTCAACGGCGGAGAAGTTGTCTCTACCCACATCATCGCCCGTCCCCACGAAAACCTAGAATATGTTTTGCCGATTCGCTATACCGAAGCAGTCGAACAGTTCCGTGGCGACTAAGTTCTCACCGCACAGAAACTTAGTTCAGTGAAAAATTAGTGCAACCGTCAAAAAAACATCGTTTAGTTCCCCCAATATTAAATCAGGAGTAGAAACAATGGCAATTGCAGTTGGCATGATTGAAACTTTAGGCTTCCCGGCAGTTGTAGAAGCAGCCGACGCGATGGTCAAAGCAGCCCGCGTTACCCTAGTAGGGTACGAAAAAATCGGCAGCGCACGGGTTACAGTCATCGTCAGAGGAGATGTCTCGGAAGTACAAGCTTCAGTGGCCGCTGGAGTAGAATCCGTCAAGCGTGTTAACGGCGGACAAGTTATGTCCACCCACATCATTGCCCGCCCTCACGAAAACTTGGAGTATGTACTACCCATTCGCTACACCGAAGCTGTGGAACAATTCCGCGAAGGCGTGAGTGGCATTCGCCCACTCAATAGATCTTAAGACAGGCGATCGTTCATTGAGCTTTTGGTAATTAAAAATTAAAAATGAAAAATTTAAAATCCTGAGAGATTTTGATTTAGTATTTTTAATTTTTAATTGAGTAGGAGATGGCAGATTGGTTGTTAGTCATTAGTCATTACTCATTAGTTATTAGTCATTAGTTATGAGTCATTAGTTATTAGTAGACAAATAACTATAAAAGACGAAAAAAATGATGGAGGAAGGCTAATCTAAAAAGACTAATGACATCGAAAAATTGACAATTACCAATTACCAACTACCTGTAACCTAAAATGCAAATGGCAAAAGTTCTCGGCACAGTTGTCAGTACCCAAAAAGAGCCTAGTCTCAGAGGATCGAAATTTCTGCTGCTGCAATTCATCAATGAAGAAGGTTCGCCAGTTCCCGGATATGAGGTAGCCGCTGACTGTGTGGGCGCTGGTATAGATGAATGGGTTTTAGTAACTAGGGGAAGCGCAGCCCGGATTGCACCAGGAAGCGAAAACCGTCCGCTGGATGCTTTGGTGGTAGGTATTATAGATACTGTCAATGTAGAAAATCGCCTCATTTACAGTAAAAAAGACGACCCGTACCGCTAGTTGACAGTTGACAGTTGGCAGTTGACAGTTGACAGTTGACAGTTGGCAGTTGACAGTTGGCAGTTGACAGTTGACAGTTGGCAGTTGGCAGTTGACAGTTGACAGTTGGCAGTTGACAGTTGACAGTTGGCAGTTGGCAGTTGACAGTTGACAGTTGGCAGTTGACAGTTGACAGTTGGCAGTTGACAGTGAACGGTGAACAGTGAACAGCTAACAGTTAACAGTTAACAGTTAACAGTGAACAGCTAACAGCTAACATTTTTTTTTCAGTTCAGGAGAACTTAACTTATGGCAGCCCGCAGTGTTGCGGCTCCCCCGACGCCTTGGTCGAAAAACTTGGCAGAGCCCAAAATTCACGAAACCGCCTATGTACATTCCTTTTCTAACATTATTGGGGATGTGCGTGTCGGTTCTAAAGTGCTGATTGCCCCAGGAACATCTATCCGCGCCGATGAAGGTACTCCTTTCCATATCGGAAATAGTACCAACATTCAAGACGGAGTGGTAATTCATGGTTTAGAACAAGGCAGAGTCACAGGAGACGATGGCAACTCTTATTCCGTTTGGGTAGGGGAAAATACTTCCCTGACTCACATGAGTTTAATTCATGGCCCGGCCTACGTAGGCGATAACTGTTTTATCGGCTTTCGCTCTACGGTGTTCAATGCCAGGGTAGGAAACGGTTGCATTGTAATGATGCACGTACTAATTCAAGATGTAGAGATTCCTGCAGGAAAGTATATACCTTCAGGAGCTGTCATCACCAATCAGCAGCAAGCCGATCGCTTGCCAGATGTTCAAGATTCAGACGTTAAATTTGCTACCCACGTCATCGGAGTTAACGACGCTCTGAGAACTGGTTATCGCTGTGCCGACAACATCGCTTGTCTGGCACCTATTCGCAATGAACTTTCTAAAAATTCGGACATGACTCCAATCACTTATTCTACCCATGGGACCACTCAATTGAGCAATTCGCTAGTCGATAGCGTCCGCAACCTGCTAGCTCAAGGATACAGCGTCGGAGCAGAACACGCTGATGCTCGTCGCTTCCGCACCGGTTCTTGGCGTAGTTGCGGACCCATCTCGTCCACCCGCGAATCTGAAGTAATCAATGCTTTGTCGGCTTGTATGAGCGAACACCAAGGGGAATACGTCCGCTTGATCGGCATTGATACCAAAGCCAAGCGCCGCGTACTTGAGGAAATTGTCCAAAGACCGGGTGACAATGGCTCTAACGGTTCTAATGGCGCGACAACTCGCCAATCTAATGGCAAAGTTGCTCAACCTGCTCACCAGAATGGCGCTGCTGCGTCCAATGGTCAATTGAGTGGGGATTTGGCTGGGACTATTCGCAGCTTGCTAGCTCAAGGCTACAAGGTGGGGACTGAGCACGCTGATGCTCGTCGCTTCCGCACCAGTTCTTGGCAAAGTGGGGCTTCTGTGCAAGCACGGAACGAATCTGAGGCGATCGCCGCTTTGCAAGCTGTGATGCAACAGTACCCAGGAGAATACGTCCGCTTAATCGGCATCGATCCCAAAGCTAAGCGCCGCGTAGTAGAAGAAATTATTCAGCGCCCAGATGGTCCCGTTGCTCAATCTGCTCAACCAGCAGGGACTGCATCATACAAAGCAAATTCGACTGCAACAGGCAGCGCACTGTTGAGCGCCAAGACGATCGAGCAAATCCGCAATCTGCTCTCCCAAGGATACAAAATTGGTACCGAACACGCCGACCCGCGCCGCTTCCGCACAGGTTCTTGGAACAGTTGCTCGCCGATCGCCTCCAATCGCGAATCGGAAGTGATTTCTGCCCTGGAAAGCTGTCTGAAAGAACATACAGGCGATTACGTCCGCTTGCTAGGAATTGATTCCAAGGCTAAGCGCCGGGTGTTGGAAGAGATTATTCAGCGTCCTTAATTGGCTAGTAATTAGCATTTTTTTCCCGTTAGTTGCTGTCTAAGCTAACGGGAGAACCGCCAGGAAATTGAAGTAAAATTTGAAAGAGTTAGAAGGATAGAGCAATAATTATTGCTCAAAATTAGGCATTCTCTCAAAATTAGGCATTCTATCTATCAATAATACCATCCAAAATATCCTTGTTAATAAACCTAAAATCCTACATCTAAAATGGTTAAGTTGAATGTATTTACGGCCACTGCAATTAAGTAGCAACTCTCAAGTTTATATCAGTGGCGATGTGGTTGTTGATGAGGGTGTGGCGATCGCTCCTGGAGTGATTCTTCAAGCAGATCCAGATAGCCGGATCTCGATCGCCGCCGGTACTTGTATCGGTATGGGAGTAATTCTTCACGCCCGTCAAGGTACTCTGGAAATCGGAGCGGGTGCGATTCTCGGCGCAGGGGTGCTAGTAGTAGGTTCGGGGGCGATCGGAGCAAATTCCTGTATCGGTGCGGGGACTACGTTGATTAATCCTTGTATTGAGCAAAGGCAAATTTTGGCCGCCGGTTCTTTGATGGGAGATGATAGCCGCCAAATCACCGCAGAAGCAAAACCACAATCAAAACCAGAAACCTCCCCTGTCGAACCACCAGTCGAACCACCAGTCGAACCACCTGTAGAACCACCTGTAGAACCACCAGTCGAACCACCAGAAACTGCTCCAACAAATCCTCTCACGCCACCGGAGACGGCTGCATCCCCTCCATCAACGCCCACAGAGCAACCTCCTCAACCCGGAGAAATACCAACCATTTTGTACGGACAAGCTCACATCAATCGGCTGCTGGGAACGCTGTTTCCGCACCGCCAAGCTTTCAATCGATCGGAGGAAAACGGTAAAACTTTTTCTGGCGGTTCGGAGTAGTCGTTTTTTCGGCAAAATGCAGCTATGCTGAAAGCAGAAACATGAAATATAAATAGGTAATATCATATTATTATTGGTCGCCCCGCAATTTTTAATGCCTTGTAGCAGAAATATGTGTCTTGTAGCTCACGTAATTTGTCCGATCGTCTGACACACTAAAACTATAAACAAATTTCTATTTTGGGAAGTTTCTAAGGGTAATAGAAGATGAACGGACACACAAATAATCATAGTAACGAATCGCAATCTCAGCGCCAGGAATACTTCAAAGACACAGCTTTGGGTTTGGTATCCACCAAAAGTTTTCCGGCAATTGTTGGGACTGCTGATATGATGCTGAAGTCGGCTGGAGTGATTCTAGTAGGATATGAAAAAATCGGTTCAGGTCACTGTACGGCGATCGTCCGGGGTAGAATTTCTGATGTTCGTTTGGCTGTAGAAGCCGGAGCACAGACAGCGGAACAGTTTGGTCAATTTGTTTCTAAATTAGTCATTGCTAGACCTTTGGCTAATTTGGAGGTAGTTTTGCCCATCGGTTTTCGCCTGACTCAACTATCTGAAAGTGGCAGTTATTCTCGTCTGAGCAATCAAGCAGTTGGTTTGCTAGAAACACGAGGATTTCCAGCAATGGTAGGAGCTTGCGATGCTATGCTCAAATCCGCAGACGTACACTTAGCAGCTTATGAAAAAATTGGGGCTGGTTTGTGCACGGCAATTATTCGCGGTGCAGTCGCCGATGTGGCTGTGGCTGTCGAAGCGGGAATGTATGAAGCTGAACGCATTGGTGAGTTAAATGCAGTGATGGTAATTCCGAGGCCTTTGGAAGATTTGGAACAAACTTTGCCTCTGGCTAGTTGTTGGATTGAGCAGCGTCAGCCTGTAATGATGCCCCTCTCGGTTAAGCAAAAGGAACAAGAATTAATTCAACTTCCAGATTTGGAGAAGTTGACAGTTTCTGTGGAAGAGGAAGTCAATCGCTAGTTGGGAATCGTTCATGGGGAATCGTTCATGGGGAATTGGGAATTGGGAATTGTTCATGGGGAATTGCCAATTTGACCATAAACCTGTGGAAAATACTTAGAAAGAATCACAAATTAATGTATCAAATTTCATCTTGGGAAGTGCGTATAACAATCAGACCCAGTTGCTGATTTAAGTTGAATTGCGCGATCGAGCCATAGTTATTCAAGAATCAGACACAAGACAGCAACTCAAAGGAAATTTTTGAGTGGAAGTTGGTATTGTAAATAATCTAACTTGCTAAGTCAGTTGAGCCTCGGTTACAGATCTCTCCAGAAGATCGAAAAGCTGTTAAAATCAACCTAAAATCCTGTTTTCGTTAGATAGCTTAGAATAATTTTCTGGGTAATCTAATCGCAGGTGGGAAAAAAATAAATATTCAACGGTTGTCCAACTAAAAACTGAATCCTTACGAATCAACCCCCAGAATCAAGCAATCCTACAAGTTTCACTTATGAACGTTAAGCAATTTTACAAACGCGGTTTACAAAACGCCAAAAAAGGAAACTACTTCGAGGCGATCGACGAATTCGATCGCGTACTGCAACTCAACCCAACCGATGCCAAAGCCTATAACAATCGCGGCTTAGTCTACTATTACATGAAAGACTACCAAAAAGCAATAGCAGACCTGAGCCAAGCACTGGATCTCAATCCTAATTTATTCGAGGCATACCTCAATCGAGGCAATGCTTGGCGACATCTTGGAGAACACGAAAAAGCTATTGACGACCTCAACTGCGCTCTAGAAAATAATCCTGACAGCCATGCTATCTACAACAACCGCGGACTTGTACTTGCTAATTTAGGACATTACGAAGAAGCAATTCAAGACTACGATCGAGCTATATCCATCAATTCCCAAAATTATAAAACCTATTACAACCGGGGACGCGCTTACTACCTGTTGGGAAACAAGGAGGCCGCAACGGATAATTTTAACGAAACCCTACGGCGGAATCCTAAATATATCAAAGCCTACATAAATCGCGGTCTTTCTTATCACCAATTAGGAGATAATACTCAGGCGATCGCCGATTACAATACGGCACTGGGTATAGATCCACAAAATGTCTATGCCTATTATAACCGAGGTTGCGTCCGCTACAAGCTAAAACAAATGAAACTTGCCATTGAAGACTTTGACAAAGCAGTAGAAATCGATCCAAACTATGTCAAAGCATATCTCAACCGGGGTTTAGCTCTGTATAAACTGGGAGATATTACGACAGCAAACAAGGATTTTTATCATGTAATGTGCATTAATGCTGAAGCTTATTCATACTATCAAGCACAGCGTTGTACCCCAGATATTAATTCCTACTTCAAGGAAGCGCCACAAATGGAACTGAATAATGCTGTGGAATACTACAACACAACATTAAACAATACAATGTCAACTTCATTCAGTTCGGCAGCATTAAACTCGGTTTGGAATCAAGAAGATTTGGACAAAAGAGATTCTATTATCTGCGAAGGTGAATTTATGAATGATTGATTTAGTTGTTAGTTATTAGTCATTGACGGTGCCGGCTCAGCTTCATCAAAGGGTCCTATCGTTGACCGTTGCATGGTCATGATTTAACCACAGAAAACACAGAGAACACAGAGAGATCGGAGATAAATTAATAATTCCGATGAAGAGAGGAATTGATATCATTAGTTGATATGTAGGTTGGGTCGAGATCGCCAAACCCAACCTACTTTTAAATTCCTGACTACGAACAGAACTAAATACTGCTCATCACTTCACGAGCAGCGGCCAAAGTGCGATCGATATCTTCGTCTGTGTGAGCCAAAGAAGTAAATCCAGCCTCAAACTGCGAAGGAGCTAGATAAATTCCGTGTTCCAACATTCCCCGGTGAAAACGGCCGAACTTTGCCACATCAGACTTTTTGGCATCATCGTAATTATGAACTGGGCCTGCTGCAAAAAACAAGCCAAACATCCCGCTAATTTGTCCGCCACAAGCAGCGTGTCCGGTTTCTTTAGCAATTTGCAACAAGCCGTTAGATAATTTTTTTGTAATCTTATCTAATTGTTCGTAAGTACCAGGTTTTTGCAGCAATTCCAAAGTTTTAATCCCAGCAGTCATCGCCAAAGGATTTCCAGAAAGTGTGCCGGCTTGATACATCGGCCCAGCAGGAGCAACCATCCCCATAATATCCCGTCTGCCACCGTAAGCTCCGACTGGCAAACCACCACCGATAACTTTACCCAGAGTTGTCAAATCTGGGGTGATACCGAATTTTTGCTGAGCGCCACCGTAGGCGATGCGGAAACCGGTCATTACTTCATCAAAAACTAATAAAGCACCGTTCTCTTTGGTAATTTCCCGTAAACCTTCGAGAAAACCTGCATCCGGTACGATAAATCCGGCATTCCCCACAACTGGCTCTAGAATTACGCCTGCTATTTCGCCGGGGTTTTCGGCAAATAAAGCTTTGACTGCTTCCAAGTCGTTGTAGGGAGCGTTGAGGGTGTTGGCGGTAACAGATTTAGGTACGCCAGGGGAGTCAGGAAGGCCGAGGGTGGCGACGCCGGAACCAGCTTTTACGAGGAACATATCGGCGTGCCCGTGGTAGCAGCCTTCAAATTTAATCAGTTTGTCGCGCCCGGTGAAGGCTCGCATGAGGCGCAAAACGGCCATGCAGGCTTCGGTACCGGAATTGACAAATCGCACCATTTCAATGCTGGGAACGGCATCGATGACCATTTCAGCAAGCACGTTTTCCAGGAGGGAGGGTGCTCCGAAACTGGTACCTTTTTCCAGGGATTCGTGAAGGGCTTTGATGACTTCGGGGTGGGCGTGGCCGCAGATGGCGGGGCCCCAAGTCCCTACATAGTCAATGTATTGGTTTTGATCGACATCCCAAATGTAGGCTCCGTTGACGCGATCGAATACAATAGGTTGTCCGCCTACGGATTTGAAGGCCCTCACCGGGGAACTGACGCCACCGGGCATCAATTTTTGCGCTGCGGCGAATATTTCTTCTGATTTGGTTGTTTTCAAGGTTGTGGAAACCAATGTTTTCTCCTTAGTTAACGTCTGTTGTTGGTAGAATAATTTTATAGCCAGTTCAGCATAAAGGTTAGGTCGATGCCAGGAAACTATGCTTGTAGATTTTAGAGTAGAAACAACTTTGTAGCAATACTAGCTTGGGTTTTTCAGCCTTGGTCGCACTAGCACCGTGAAGCGAAGCTATCCCGTAGGGAATCGCCCTCAAGTGTAATAATTTGTAAAATAGTTCTTGACAATTTACCCATAACTAGGTAAAACTCCTCTTTTCTCTAACTCTGCGCGCTCTGCGCTCTCTGCGGTTAATAAAAAGAAATATCCGACAAGAAAGCGTAAATGTATATTAAATAGTTGAAATAAAATTATGTCTGTTAGTGATTTGTCTAGTTTAAGCCGATCGATCCCAATTGAAAAGATCCGTTACGACGATCGAGGTTTAGTACCAGCCATCGTCCAAGATTATTTAGATGGTACAGTGTTGATGATGGCATGGATGAATCGCGAGTCTCTGCAAAAAACCCTCGAAACCGGTCAAACTTGGTTCTGGAGTCGATCGCGTTCCGAATTGTGGCCAAAAGGCGCGACTTCGGGACACGTTCAAAATGTCAAAGGGCTGCGTTATGACTGCGATAGCGATGCGTTGCTAGTCACAGTCGAACAAGTCGGAGATATTGCTTGTCACACGGGAGAAAGAAGTTGCTTTCACCAAGTTGATGGGCAAATTGTAGCGCCTCCGGGAGATATGTTATCTCAATTATTTGAGGTAATTTGCGATCGGCGCGACAACCCTAACGAAACTTCTTATACTTGTAAATTGTTCGCCGGCGGCGACAATAAGATTCTCAAAAAGATTGGCGAAGAATCGGCGGAAGTCGTGATGGCTTGCAAAGATGACGACAAAGATGGAATCGCTGGGGAAGTTGCCGATTTATTTTATCACGCTTTGGTGGCGATCGCTCACCATCAAGTAGATTTGAGAGATGTTTATCGCAAATTGGGCGATCGACGAAAATAAGTTAGTTGACAGTTGACAGTTGACAGTTGTTAATCATGATAACTAACAACTACTGACAACTAACAACTAACAACTGACCCTTCGACTACGCTCAGGGCACCGCAACTGACAACTAACAACTAACAACTAACAACTAACAACTAACAACTAACAACTGACAACTGACAACTAACAACTAACAACTGACAACTGACAACTGACTGCTATTTTTTTAACCTGCGATCGACAATCTGCAAAATTAAGATCGCAACGCTGACACTCAAAGCCAAACCCAACCAAAAATTATTCGCTGCAAATTGTCCTCTATCCAAAGCCCAACCACCCAAAGGTGGCCCGATTAAATAGCCGATCGCCCAACACTGAGAATTAATTGACAAATACACGCCCCGCAAAGACTCTGGGGCTAATTCCACCACCAAACCAGAGGCAAAAGGAGTGTAAGCAACCGTTGCAACTGACAAGAAAAACAAGCCGATAACAGCTAAAAATAGATTGCCAGTTGCAGCCATTCCCGTCAAGCCGATCGCAATAAATCCAATGCCCCAAAGCAAAGCAGAAATCATCAAAGCTCGCGGACAAGAAAACCGCCTCAAAGCCCTAGCAACGGGCATTTGCAGCGCCACAGTCAAAAAAGTGCTAAAAGCAAACAAAATAGTGATTGTAGCTGTTGAGAAGCCTTTCCCCGACGCATCCACCGAGACAAAATTGGTAAAGTAGAGCGGCATCGTGGTTTGGATTTGGGCAATATATAAAGTAAACATCGTGTTGACAACAGCATAGATCAGCAAAGTGCGATCGCTCAACGCCACCATCCAGCCATTTTGCTGAAGTTTTTTACCTATTTCCGGTGAAGTAGATGGTTTATAGGTTTCAGAAATCGCCGCCCAAACTACCGCAAAAAATATCAAAAACGAGATACCATCAATTATAAAGAGCGATCGATAATTCCCCGTTAGCGAAATCAAAAAACCGCCCAGAATAATCCCCACCTGCAAACCCAAATTATCCGCCAGTCGCGTCAAAGCAAAAGCCTCTTGGCGATGTTCCCCATCAGCCAAATCCGCCACCATACTTTCGGTTGCAGGCCAATATAACCCAACACCAAAACCCATTAGTAAATTCGCCACAACTAAGCTGGGAAAATCCTTAGCAGCGGCCAACAGGAAAGAAGCCACAGCCGAAATAATTGCTGAAAGTAATAAAGTTCGTCGCCGTCCCATTTTTGGGGAATCAGAAAAAGAACCGCCCAAAATTCGACCAAATATCCCCGAAATAGAACCACTTCCCAAACCAATCCCCACCGCAGTAGCAGATAAACCAACTTGAGAGACAAAAAATATCGGCGCGTAAAATAAAGTAAAACCAGTGCCGCTTTGGGAGAGGAATCTGCCAAAAGCCAGAATCCATACTTGAGGGGAAAGACGGGGAAACCAAGATGGTAATTTAGGCACTTTCAATAAAAATTATTACTCAATTACACAAAAGTTAGCATTAAATTAAAAATACTTAACACCATTTGAGAAAAAAACTGGTTAAGCTCTAAAAAGAGGCAGAAAAAATTTTAGAGGATAAGTTTATGACAGCTATTAGTACATCAAGAGTAGAATCTATCAGACCCCGCTGGCAAGCAATTGTGATGGTGGCATTAATTTTCTGGCTAAGTGGTAGCCTGATTATCGATTTAGTAATCATGCCCAGCCTTTACGTCTCTGGAATGATGACATCTCCCGAATTTGCCACGGCCGGAAACTTAATGTTCTGGGGATTTAATCGCGTAGAGTTAATTTGTGCAGCTTTGGCGATGACTGGTTTGATGGTTTTGAGCAATTTATCCAGTGGCTTTGGCAAGCAAAGCCGCACAGCAATTATCTTATCTTTGGTACTTCTGGCGATCGCCCTGATTGACACCTACGCTCTGACACCACAAATGAGCGCCTTGGGAATGCAGCTAAATCTGTTCGATTCCCCAGAAGTCCCCACCAGCATGAATCTACTGCACAAAGGCTATTTCGCTTTGGAAGCAGTCAAGTTGGCTGTCGGTGCCACCCTGCTTAGCTTCTGCTATCAGCATCAAGCTTAATCCACAAAACACTCAACCGTCTTATATCTTAGTCCGCGCAGGCGGACTTTGTTTGTGTAGAAGCGGTTTCAACCGCCTAGTCTATCTCTTCCGGCACATCAGCTTTTGGCCACAGCAAACGCAAACCCATCACCGCAAATCCGATCGCCGCCATCCCCTTTACCCAGTTTGCGGGTAACACCTCAGCCGTACCTTGGCCCACCACAACACCGATCAAACTCGCTAACAACAGCGCCGATGCTGTGCCGAAAAACACAGCCCGTGGCGATTCACAACTGCTACCAAGGGCGATCGCAGCTACCTGACTTTTGTCTCCCAATTCCGACAAAAACACAGTAATAAAACTAATTCCTAAAAGTTGCCAATCCATGTATTTTCACTAAATCTAGTTTAGAATAACAGACAATTAACTAATCACTTCCCACAGCAAGATAGCTGAAATTCCTAGCAAAATCCCTCCGGCTAATCTCTCCAAAGTTCTCGGATCGATCCGACTTGCTAGCCATCTGCCCAGCAACACACCCAACAAACTCGTTGCTACCAAAGCTGAACCAGCACCGGCAAAAACAATCCAAGGATTGTGAGATTCAGCAGTCATTAACAAAACAGCAATTTGGGTTTTGTCTCCAATTTCTGCCAAAAAAATAGTTACAAAAGTAGAAGCAAAAATTGCCCAGTGCTTCTGAGTCAGTCCCTTTGGTTCTGGACATAAATCAGAAGTTGAACTCATGGAACAATCCACAGGTTCGGGAGTGAGTTTGAGAGCAATCTCAGGATTGCTTGTCAGTTTGATTTCTAACTGTGGCGACAAATCGGAATTGGGAGTTGCTGACTCAGAAGCAGACACATTTGGCGGGACAGAATCAAGTTTCACGGGCAATATTGCTAAAGGTTATTTATTACTTAATTTTGATGTTAACTTTGACTGCCTGCTTTTTAAGAAAGCAGGGTCATCTTTTTTTTACAGACTTCAGAAACTAATTTCTGAACTAACTTACTTCCTGGCTAAGTGCCGTAAGTTCGATCGCCCGCATCGCCCAACCCAGGTACAATAAAGCCCTGCTCGTTGACTATTTCGTCGATCGTCGCCGTGTAGATATTCAAAGTCGGATACTCAGCACTCAGCTTATGCAAAGCCGGAGGAGCCGCCACCACAGAAATAATCCGAATCAAGCTCGGATCGACTCCCCGTGAAATCAATTCCTGCATCGTCGCCATAATCGTCCCACCCGTAGCCAGCATCGGCTCGCTAATAATCACCCGCGTTTGGGGGTTAAACTGCGCCGGCAACTTGTTTAAATAACAACTTGCTTCCAGTGTCTCCTCATTCCTTACCATACCGAGGTGGTACACCGAAGCCAGCGGCACTACCGTCTGAATTCCTTCCAGCAGTGACAGCCCCGCCCGCAAAATCGGCACCACGCATAAGGGAGCTTGCGGATCGATAAACGTCGCCGGACATTCCCCTAACGGGGTTTGCACCGTTGTTTCCACTGTCGGCAACCAATCTCGAATTGCTTCGTAGGCTAGCCACCTTCCCAATTCTGTCATTGCAGAACGAAAAAGTACCGATGGGGTGCCACAGTCGCGGGCGACTGCTAGCCAGTGCTTAATTAATGGATGCGGAGGAACGTAAACGCGGAGTTGCAGGGACATTGGAAAATTTGGGGGATTTTGAAGTTTTTTGCGGTGCGGTCGATCGCGCGATCGCTTGCTCCGTCAACTTATCATATCCCTGAAGTGTATACAAGCCGTCCCTTAGAGCCCGTGGAACACTCAATTTTTCTCAACTTATTGAACATTTTTATCAAGAGTATTGACAGAATTTAGCAATAAGGCTATATTGATTTTCAGTGTTCTCCTCTCAAAGGATGTGCAGACGGGGGCAGTCGGCAATGGTAGACTGTTCCCGCATTTTTTTTGAAGCCTTGTATAAGGACGGGGCTTTAAACTCAAATTTCCGCTAATATTATAAAAATATTAAGATTTTTAACCTAATGCCTGCTCCTACCCAATCCCAGTTATTTTCTGCCAACAGCAGCCCGACAGCACAAGAGTTTGACGTGATAGTCATTGGTTCTGGCATTGGCGGACTCGTGACTGCAACCCAGCTAGCGGCGAAGAAAGCTAAAGTTCTCGTCCTCGAAAGTTACCTGATTCCCGGAGGTAGCGCGGGATATTTCGATCGCGAAGGCTACAGATTTGATGTCGGTGCCTCCATGATTTTCGGCTTCGGAGACCGTGGCACCACCAACCTGCTCACCCGCGCCCTAGCAGCAGTCAATGTCAGCCTCGAAACCATTCCCGATCCCATCCAACTTCACTATCACCTACCGGCAGGTCTCGACCTTCAGGTTCCCCAGTCTTATGAGAAATATTTGCAAGAATTAATTGACAGATTCCCCCAAGAAAAGGCAGGGATTACCAAATTTTACGGCGAATGCTGGAAAGTATTCAACTGTCTGAACGCCATGGAATTACTCTCCCTCGAAGAACCGGGATATTTAATGCGAGTCTTTTTCCAAAATCCTTTTGCGTGTTTGGGATTAGTCAAATATCTACCTCAAAATACTGGCGACATAGCAAGGCGCTACATTAAAGACCCCGTGCTGTTGAAATTCATTGATATGGAATGCTACTACTGGTCCGTAGTACCCGCCGACTTGACACCCATGATTAATGCCGGAATGGTATTTTCCGATAGACATTACGGCGGAATTAATTATCCCAAAGGTGGAGTCGGTCAAATCGCCCAAAAATTAGTCGAAGGATTAGAACAGTGTGGCGGGAAAATTCAATACAAAGCTAAAGTCACAAACATTATTACAGAAAAAGGCCACGCTGTCGGAGTCGAGTTGGCAAGCGGCGAAGTTTATCGGGCCAAGCGCATAGTTTCTAATGCAACGCGGTGGGATACTTTTGAGAAATTGCTGTCTCCAGCAGAGATGCCAGCTAGCGAGAAGAAATGGCAACAGCGCTATCAGAAAGCTCCAAGTTTCTTGAGTTTGCACTTGGGAGTGGCAGCAGATGTAATCGCTCCTGGTACTGCTTGTCATCACATTTTGTTAGAAGATTGGGAAAAAATGGAAGCACCGGAGGGAACTGTGTTGGTATCAATTCCTACGCTGTTAGACCCAAGTTTAGCACCAGAGGGCTATCACATTGTTCATGCTTTTACTTCCAGTTGGATAGAAGAGTGGGAAGGGCTTTCGCAGCAGGAATATGAAGATAAAAAAGAAGCCGCAGCGGGCAGAATTATCGATCGCCTAGAGCAGATTTTTCCCGGTTTAGATGCCGGTTTGGATTATATGGAAGTTGGCACAGCCCGATCGCACCGTCGTTTTTTGAATAGGGAAGATGGCACCTATGGACCCATTCCGAAACAAAAGTTAATGGGTTTGTTGGGAATGCCGTTTAATCGAACTTCTATGCCCGGTTTGTATTGTGTGGGTGATAGTACCTTTCCGGGACAAGGTTTAAATGCTGTGGCGTTTTCGGGGTTTGCTTGTGCCCATCGTATTGCGGTGGATTTGGGGTTGTAGCCGAGAATTGTGGTAACACAGGTTGCCCGATTCATTTCTCACTCAGGATTTGACGAATCAATTAAAAACCCGATTTCTGAAGAGAAATAGGGTTTTTTAACGGAAATTTGGCGGTTAGGAGTTTATATCAAATCCGGTAACATCTGAATGATTCAGATCTCTATTCTCTCCCTCTGTGTCCTCTGTGTTCTCTGCGGTTAAATCATTCCGATGCAGCCGGAAACGATATTACAAGTCAATTACTCATCGTAGCTACCACCAACACCGATTTGGGTATTGTAGATTTGGGCATCAGTGATCGTCATATCTTCCATGGATGCGCCGGATACATCTGCGGTGTTAATGATAGCGGCGGTCAAATTTGCCCGATCGAGGTCTGCATCATTTAAACTAGCATTCGTCAGGAAAACTGATGTTAAGTTAGCACTCCTCAAGTTAGCACCAGTCAAGTCAGCGCCTTCGAGGTTGGCCTGAGATAGATTTGCTCCTGCCAAATTGGCTTCTCTCAAATCAGCACCAATTAAATGGGCTTGTCTTAAATCAGCTCCTGACAAGTCGCACTGAAAACACTGCCCAGTCGATAGTAACTGCTCGACATCAGAAGTACGCTCGGCACGAGCAGGGCTTACCAACAGTAGGGGAGTAACTAAGAGAGTAGCAGCTAACAGATTCAGTTTCATAATGTATGTCTCCTGGGACGATTTTAGGTTTATAAGTTTTTTTTGTTTATAGCTACCATTTTACCACAGTGGTTTTTGCAAGTTGCGATCGAGTACACAGCCCGGATGTGACATGGAACCCGATGGGCGATCGCCCTCTAGTCAGTACCGCAATCTTCGCAAAACTTAACACTACAAAACTCAACAATATGAAATTCGATCTGGTGTGAATTTCAGTAGTAACACCTCTAATATTAACGAATGCAAGTAACATTTGCGTCTTTCTACAGATAGATATGAGTGGTGAGGAAAGATGGGATATTAGAGACTTAATGTTTTTGTTAACTTTCACATCCGATCTGGGAATCAACCCTAACAAATTCTGTAAAAACCAATTACAGTTGGTAATAGCAGTATCCTAGGTGCTGTTTCGATATCCCAAAGCCAGTGGTAGGTAAAATTCAACTCATTACCATCCCAACCCGCTCCTTTGGTACATAAAAAAGATACACTCTTAATTTCATAGATATAGCAAGAAACTTCGCCTGCTATCACAGTTGTGCCACCAGCAGGAAACTAGCCACAGCTCAACCAAATCTCCCAGGTGAATCTTTAACAACAAATTTTAATTAGTTAAAAGTTACGCACTTACTCCCCGCAACAGGGTTGATTCCTAGATCGATCGCAGCTAAACCTCTAATTTTTCCGACAAAATAGGGTTAATCAGTCTAACTCAACCAAACCTAGCCACCGTCAAACCATCTAGATACTGCTGGGGTAATAACTCGCAAGCAGTGCCTTGCTCAAAAGTCCTAAATTCTCTGCGATCGCCAAAAATTAAATATGATAAAAAACGATTCCTCCAAGTATCTACCAACCTTAGACCAAGTAATTGACCGCAGCCCCTTGACAGTTGCGCCAGATACCCCATTAGCAGAAGTAATTACCCTCATGGGTCAACTACGCGAAAGTTGTCCCCGCGAAACACAAATTCCACCCACAAGTATTTACCACCAACTAACAGAAATTACCCATCCCCTGACACCAGCAGATACACTCCGAGATACCAGAAGTGGCTGCGTCTTTGTCGTCGCCAAATTGAAACAAACTTGCTCTTGGGATGCCGATCGCATTTCTCCATTGCAAGGACTATTTACCGAGAGAGACCTGGTAGATTTGATTGCTTCAGGCAAAAACTTAAAAGCTGTCACCATCGCCGAAGTAATGAAACAGCCCATAGCAACTCTGACAAAATCCGAAGCTCAAGACATTTTCAGCGCCCTAATTTTACTTCGTCAATACAAAATTCAGCATTTACCAATATTGGACAATGACGGTCAACTTTTAGGAGTAATTACCCCCGAAAGCATTCGCCAAGCCATGTTGCAACCGGCCAATATTTTAAAAATGTCCCAAGTCAAAGAAGTAATGACAACTCAAGTCATTCAAGCCCCGGTAACTGCTTCAGTGATGAGTTTAGCGGAGTTGATGGCGCAACACCGCGTTAGCTGCGTCGTGATTACAGAAACAGAATTATCTAGAAATTGGGAATTGCCAATTCCGGTAGGCATCGTCACAGAACGGGATATGGTAGAATTTCAAGCCCTAGAAATAGATTTATCCCAAACGATCGCCCAAACAGTCATGAGTACCCCCTTGTTTTGTCTCAAACCAGAAGACTCCCTGTGGGTAGCTCATCGGGAAATGCAGCAACGCTTAGTCCGCAGGTTGGTTGTTACCGGAGAACAGGGAGAACTTCAGGGCATAGTTACCCAAAGTAGTTTACTCCGAGCACTAGACCCAATGGAAATGTCAGGGGCGATCGATGTGCTCCACGATTCGGTGCAAACACAAACTCACAAATTGCAAAAAGCCATCGCCTCCCTCAGCTTAACCAACGCCCAACTAGAAAGCGAAATCGCCACCCGCATCAAAGCCGAGGCCAGGCTACATCTTTTAGAATCAGCCGTAGTCAACGCTAACGACGCGATCGTGATTATGGATGCCGGACACAGCGATATCTCTGACCCCACCATCATCTACACCAACGAAGCTTTTACCCAAATGACGGGCTATCTACCCACAGAAATCATCGGACAAACGCCCAGTTGCTTGCGTGGCCCAGAAAGCGACCCAGCCCAAGTAGCCAAAATTCGCCGCGCTTTCTCTCGCCGCGAACCTCTGCGCTTGGAATTGATTAACTACCGCAAAGATGGTTCGACTTATTGGGTGGAACTCAACAGCGTACCCATTGCCGAAGCGTCGGGGAAAGTGACACACTGGGTGTCTGTACAGCGCAATATTAGCGATCGCAAGCGGCTGGAACAAGCATTTTTTCAAGAAAAAGAACTCGCTCAAGTTACTTTACAGTCGATCGGCGATGCCGTAATTACCACAGATGCTAGTGGCTACATTTCCACCCTCAACCCCGCCGCTGAAAAAATCACCGGTTGGTCAACCTGCGAAGCCAAAGGTTTGCCCCTAGCAATGGTGCTCAGCATAGTTGACGAAACTACCCGGATGTCGATCGCAAATATCGCTGACATCGCTTTGTCCCAAGGTCAAATTGTGGACAAAGGACAAAACAGCTTGTTAATTGCCCGCAACAACCGCGAATTTGCGATCGACTATTGCGTCGCCCCCATCCACGCCAGCGATAGCGAAATCATCGGTGCCGTCGTGGTGTTCCGAGATGTCACTCAAGTGCGAACTCAAGCGCGACAATTAACTTGGCAAGCAACTCACGACTCCCTGACGCAATTAGTCAACCGCCGCGAATTTGAATACCAGTTAGAATACGCCCTCCACAGGACTCTAGGTTATGGCCAAGAACACGTCATGCTTTACCTAGATCTCGATCGCTTCAAAATAGTCAACGACACCTGCGGCCATATGGCTGGGGATGAATTACTTCGTCAAGTCAGTCAGCTATTTAAAAATAATATCCGCAAAACCGATATTTTAGCCCGTCTCGGTGGCGATGAGTTTGCCGTACTCCTGTACGAATGTTCCGCCGAACAGGGATTGGAAGTAGCAGAATCTCTCTTAAATTGCATAGAAGGCTTCCGGTTCGGATGGCTAGACAAAACTTTTTCTATTGGTGTCAGTATTGGTTTAGTTGCCATTAATCACAAGACACCATCGGCCTCTGGAATTTTGATCGCCGCCGATATTGCTTGTTATGCTGCTAAAAATAAAGGTCGCCATCGAGTGCAGGTTTATCGATCGGGCGATCGGGAATTGCTCAAGCAGCACGGCGAAACCCAATGGGTAGTGCAAATCAATCAAGCCCTAGAAGATAATCGTTTCTGCTTGTATTCTCAGCCGATCGTACATTTGCTACACCCTCAAACCACAGGAGTTCACTGCGAAATTCTACTCCGTCTCCAGCTTGAAAGCGGCCAGTTAGTCTCGCCCATGGCGTTTATTCCCGCGGCCGAACGATACAATTTAATGAACGCGATCGACCGCTGGGTCCTCCGCACTTTATTTACAAATTTGTCACAAGTTTTTGGTCCAAATTCCTTAGCCCAGAACCAAAGCCCCCACAGCCAGTCCATCGCCACTTTGCCTGCTTGTTGTGCCATGCCCAACTTGCGGTCATCGATGGGTAACTATGCCAGCCTGTATGCTCTTAACCTCTCTGGTGCTAGCATCAACGAAGAACGGTTTATTGAATTTATTTACGAGCAGTTTTCCATCCACCAAATCCCCCCGGAAATCATTTGTTTTGAAATTACAGAGACCGTGGCGATCGCTAATCTCAGCAAAGCAGCTAGTTTAATATCTAAACTCAAGCAACTGGGATGTCAGTTTGCCTTGGATGACTTTGGTAGCGGGATGTCTTCCTTTGCTTATCTAAAAAGTTTACCAGTTGATTATATTAAAATTGACGGCAATTTTATTAAAAATATTGTCAACAATGAAATTGATATTGTGATGGTGGAATCCATTACAAAAATTGCTCATGTAATGGGAATTACCACTATAGCTGAGTATGTAGAAAATGAAGAAATTATGGAAAAACTAAAAGAGCTGGGAGTTGATTATGGTCAAGGTTATTTTTTGGGAAGACCTCAACTTTGTAATTTAAAAACTCTAAATTTACAGGAAGTTTTGGAAGAAGTTACTGTAAATTCTTTGGATTTGAAAACTCAGATAGCTTCTTGAAAAGTCCTTGGTCATTAGTCATTAGTTATTGGCGGCATCCGCTCAGATTCATCGAATAATCGAAATACAAGGCGCGCAGCAAATAACCAATAACCAATAACCAATAACTAGCTTCAACCCTCAACAATAGTTTCCACAGCTTCAATATACTGACTGTCTAGGAGGAAAGCACCTTTTTCAAAACGAATACCCCAATAATTGCCGGGACGTCGATCGAGTACAATACCCTCAGCGCCGATCGCAATTACATGAGCAGGCCGCAGCATCGGCATCCGTTCCGCAGTTTTCACGTAGGGTGGCATCGCCACAACTCGCACTTTTTGACCGACAGTAAATTCTTTTTCCATGAGTTTTTTTCCCTTTGACAATCTGGTGATTTGAGTAGTAATATCAATTCCGGTTGTATTGGAATGATTTAACCGCGAAGGCGCTAAGGACGCGAAGGAAGAGAAGAGAGAGTTTAATACAGGACGATGAAGACAGGATTTTATATAACTTTAGTAATGTATGTAACTGTTTATTTTAAATAGTCCTGCAACAATTTCCAAGCCATTTGAGTACCCTCCCCTGCGTTTACTTTCCCAAAATCTACATCTTTTCTCAAAACCACAAAACCCACACCTTCTTTGATTTCTATGTCCTCGAAATTGCTAACTCTCGCCAAAAACAAGTGATTTTCTTGTATAATTTGGGGATTGTTTTTGGTCTTTGGGTGAATAAAAGTTCCGATAAATTCCATTGTGTAATTGGTTTTGAGGCAAGTTTCTTCCTCCAGTTCTCGGACTGCCGCTTGCTTTGGACTTTCTCCAATGTCCACGGCACCTCCAAAAGTAGACAACATCCCTTGACTTGCAATACCTGGAATATTATCTCGCAGTTGTGCCACAATCTGACCGTTCGGGAGCTTGAGAAAAATCCGAACAATTGACTTAGGAATATTCATATTAGATGTGTTTTAGATTGAGAGTGAGTCCTGGACTAGGTTTGCACAATTGACTAAGTGCTGATCGCTCGTCCTGCTTCTCCATCCCTTTGACATACTAATCCAAATTTTTGGACCGATCACGCTACAATTGTCAATCGGGATAAAAACGGCAGACATAGCCGATCTAAAAGTAGGGGATAGTTGGTATGGCTACAAGTCGTCGCATAGAGCGCGTAGCTTCAATGATTAAACGCGAAGTCAGCCTCATGTTGGTCAACGGCATTAAGGACGATCGAGTAGGTGCCGGTATGGTTAGCGTCACCGAAGTAATTGTTTCGGGAGACCTTCAGCACACAAAAATCTTTGTCAGCATTTATGGTACTGATGAGGCGAAAGCCGAGACTATGGAAGGTTTAAAATCCGCTACTAGCTACGTCCGCAACCAGTTGGGCCAAAGGATGCAACTGCGCCGCACACCAGAAGTCACCTTTCTCGAAGACCGCTCCCTAGAACGAGGTGATAAAATGTTAATACTGTTGAATCAGCTTTCTGCCAATCGCAAACCGGATCTAGAAGATTCAGATGCAGAATTCAGCGACGATGAAATTGACGATACAGACGATGCAGATGAGGATTAATATTTAACTGGTTTTAACTGGTTCCCAGGCTCTGCCTGGGAACCGAGATCCAGAGGCTCTGCCTCCAAAGATCCTCCCAGCAAGCAATATCAGGAAATGAGGAGGCAGCCTCCCCACACACATTCCCAGGAAACAAGTAAACCAATAACCAGTTAGCAATTTCCCATGATTGACAATCTTTCCCTACCAGAATTAGTAGCCCAGATGTTCGTAGTGCGCGCTTCTGGTTATTTGTTCGATCGCCAAATTCGCTATCCCGAATGGGAACCAACCGCCGACAAACTCCGCCATTACGTAGAAAAATTGGGCGTTGGTGGTGTGATTTTGGTAGGGGGAAGTGCTGCGGAATTGTCAGTTCGATCGCACCAATTGCAATCTTGGGCAAAATTTCCGCTATTACTGGCGGCGGATATTGAGGAAGGTGTCGGCCAGCGATTCAGCGGCGCAACTTGGTTTGGCCCACCCATGGCGATCGCAGAAATTGCCAAGCAAAATCCTGAATCTGCTGGATGTTATGCCCAACAAATGGGCGCTGTGACTGCCATCGAAGCTAGGGCGATCGGTCTCAATTGGGTTCTGGCACCAGTAGTTGATGTCAACAACAATCCTGACAATCCGGTAATTAACGTCCGCGCTTTTGGCGAGACACCAGAAATTGTCAGCAAATTAGCCAGTGCTTTTATTCGCGGCGCCAGCACACAATCAGTTTTGACTACAGCCAAGCATTTTCCTGGCCACGGCGACACCGCCGTTGATTCTCACTTGGAATTGCCAGTTTTGCCCCATTCCCCAAGTCGATTGGCGGAGGTTGAGTTGCCTCCTTTTGTCGAAGCCATCGCCAATGGAGTTGATGCTGTGATGAGCGCCCACTTGCTGATTCCGGCTTGGGATGCCGAATTTCCGGCTACTGTTTCTCGCAAAATTTTGATGGGGAAACTCCGCCAAGAGTTGGGTTTTCAGGGTTTGATCGTGACAGATGCTTTAGTGATGGGGGCGATCGCCAATCAGTATGGCCCTAATGAAGCAGCGGTTTTGGCGGCTGAGGCTGGTGCTGATGTTTTGCTGATGCCCCTAGACCCCCAGGGCGCAATTCAGGCTGTCTGTGAAGCTGTGACTCAAGGTAGGATTCCCAGAACACAAATCAAGGAATCTGTCAAGCGGATTTGGGAGGCTAAGCGCAAAGTTGGTTTGCAGATTTCTGAACCCTCCCAACCCCCTGTTGTTAAGGGAAGGAGTAAGGATCAAACTGCTGTTGTCGAAAGCGGTAGCAAGAATCTACAATCCCTAAATTCGATCGACTTAAGTTTGCTGGCAACTCCCGCAGCCACGACAATTGCTGCTAATATTTTGCGAAATTCCTTGAAATTTGGTGGGAATCTACCTTTGGCTGTGTCGCCGACTCAAAAAAATCAGCCGTTGCGGAATTTAATAGTTGTAGATGATGTTTTGGCGTGCGAATTTTTGGGAAACCATACTCCCGCGATCGCCCTGCCGGCCAAGTTTGGTTACGAATTGCAACTGATTGACGATCGCACAGTCTCCATCGCACACAATACAAATGCAGAGTCCTTTACTCCCACTTTGCTGCAAGTTTTCATTCGTGGCAACTGCTTCCGAGGGAGTGCTGGCTTGACCTTGGCTGCTCAAGATTTATTTAAGCAATTATTAACAACTGGTGAACTTCAAGCTGTGTTAATCTACGGAAGTCCCTACGTTTTAGACCAATTTTTGCCCCACCTATCTCCCAGCATTCCCCATGTATTTTGTTTCGGCCAGATGCCGAGTGCCCAAGCCATTGCTCTAGAATTACTATTTGGTCTGGACTCAAAGCCTCTAGCATAACTAACAAAGTTGTAGGTGAAAGTCTCGCGCCTTCACCCACAGGCAGTGTCAATTATGAAAATTTTATAAATTTTTGTTAAGCTTATACTTGAGTAAATCTACTTAGTTGGTACGAAAAATCAGAGTTTTGAGACCGAAAGAGCCCTGCTGAAACTCCGAATAAGTCGTTACTGAGCGGATTTGTGTAATTATTAGAATTTCTTTTAAGTTTATATAACTAAATTGTATCTATATATACAGACAAAAATTAATCTAGGAATTAGTTGGGTGTACACTATATTATTAATAAGGACATAAAAATTTTTAGGAAACATTGAGGGCGCATTATGATTCAGTCCACCATCCACCCATTGCAATACTCTTTAGATGTCATCCAAGATGAAGCACGTCACCTCGTGCATGATGGCGTACTCAGCCGTCAACAGCCGATCTATACGATGTGCCAATTCATTCCCCCCCGCGAATGGGCCTGTGTGGAGTGCGAACTAGAAAAATGTGACTTTTTGCTGCGCGATCGCATCGCCGACCTGATCGGTTCAGAAAAGTGGGACAATGACTAAATTTGCTTCATCCAGTCCGGCTGTGTTGAGCAATTGAATCAGTTATGGGTGTTTGTTGTAGATGAGGCTGGTAGCAGAATTGGCAATTAGCACAATGTAAGTGTTTAAGTTAGAACGGCTTTTTTTCACACACATTACTCCTAATTGCAACAGTGTTAGAGGAGGTTGCTTGTTTGGGAAATACCTTTTTCGATTAAAAACTTTCAAATTAGTTTGTCTGCGACTCAAGATACTTTAATCCTGAGAATTTTCAGCCCGTAAACTTTCTAACTGGGTTCTGAGTGCCACCATTTGTGCAGTTAACTCTTGAATTTCTAGTTGTACGTCTGGTTGTGACACAGTATCGGGAGGATTACCTATGGGTGAATTCGATTGCTGAGGCGAGACTGATTCGCTTTCGGTATTCTCCCGCTCGTTTTGTCCCGAAAAAATAGTATCTACAAAATTCCGGGCTTCTGTATCGGTCATTTCTCCTCTTTCTAGCAACTCATCGGCTAATACACCCAAGTCTGACTTTAATTTTTCCAGATTTTCCTCTCGCTTCAGCGGGTCTTGCAATGTCTCAATTAAAAAAGAAGTTGCACCCAAAGCTAGGTGAAATCCGGTTTGCAGAATTTGAGGCAGTTTTTCAGAATTCATTTAAAAATTCCGCTAGTGCGAATTTGTGGATCGGGATCGCCCCAAATCACAAAAAACAAGTCTTTGGGGGGATGGCTTTCTATGTTACTTAAACTAATTTTAGCATTACTTGGCAAATTCAGAAATGTCAAGTGTAAAATTTTGTTACAAAAACCAAGGCTTTGAGATATTCAGGTTAAGCACCCATTAAGGGTAGAGTGTATCGCCGGTGGAAGGGTCAAATACAAATAGCCGATCGAAATCAAGCTCTACACTCAGTCGATCGCCCGATCGACAGCGCCCATTCCCAGGCACCACTACCTGTATCGTAGTTTCTGGACTCAACATCGGCAAACTCGCCCGGATTAAAGTTTCCCGCCCCAAAGGTTCAACCACTTTCACCTCTAACTCTAGAGGCACTTTTTCTAAGGCCCAAACATCGGTTTTTAAATCCTCATTCTCCGCCATGGATTTAGTAAAAACTGCTATGTGTTCTGGACGAATTCCCAAATCAAAACCCTGTCCTTCCCTAGGCTGCAATTTTTTCTGAATCGAGGGCGGACAAGCTAGAGATTGATTTCCCACTTGAAAAGATTCGTTCGCATAAATTGCAGGCAAAATATTCATAGCCGGATTGCCTAAAAATGTCGCCACCATCCGATTTACTGGTTTAGCATAAACAGTTTGAGGGTCTCCAATTTGTTGAATCAGACCGCGATTTAAAATAACTATTTTGTCAGCTAAAGTCATCGCTTCCACTTGGTCGTGGGTGACATAAACAGTCGTAATTCCTAGCCGCTGATGCAGTAGTTTGAGTTCGGCCCTAGTATCATCTCGCAATTGAGCATCCAGGTTAGAAAGCGGTTCATCTAAGAGAAAAACTTTGGGTTCGCGGGCGATCGCCCTTCCCAGTGCTACCCGCTGTTGCTGACCTCCTGAAAGCTGTTTCGGCTTGCGGTTAAGCAGACGATCGATCGATAGCGTCTGGGCTACAGTCTCCACCCTTTCTTGAATTTTTGATTTTTCAACATTCCGCATCCGCAATCCAAAAGCCAGATTTTCTGCCACAGTCATGTGCGGGTAAAGCGCATAATTTTGAAATACCATTGCCACATCCCGCTGTCTGGCTGGAATGTTATTGACTAAATTATCTCCAATATAAATATTGCCAGAAGTTGCAGTTTCTAGACCTGCAATTGTCCGCATAATTGTAGATTTACCACAACCGGATGGTCCGACTAATACCCAAAATTCTCCGTCCGGGATTTGGAAGCTAATATTTTCGATAGCGGTGACATTTTGGTAGCGTCGGGTAATATTTTCTAAGCGAACATTTGCCATTTTTCTTAGTTAGGAGTTACTGGTTATTAGTTAGGAGTTACTGGTTATTAGTTATTTGTTTATTCCCGGAAGCACTAATAACCTAAATCATCTCATTCTCTGGGTTGGGAAGCATCTCAAATCTTTGCCACACCGTCACCATGGGTCTAGGACTATAGTTTTTACATTATCGCCTAATTGACGACAATCTTTTAAGGGCGATCGCACCTTATAGATTTTATCAGGAGCCGAGACCAATCTGAGTGAACTAGAAGCATGGAGAATGCGATCGTGTCGCCAAGGGAGATTAGGTGTCCTGTGGCTTTCGGTATAGCCGTCTTTGACACTCCCCGGCGTGAACGCCTCGTTCCTCGATCGCCTAGTCAAGTAAAATTGCGATCGTCTCATGTTCCGAAGCCCCCTACTCTAAAGCTATACTAACAGTATCCAACATCAGAATCATCAAAGAGAGGTTGCGATCGTGACAGCTACTATAATTATACCCAAAAATGCAGACCCAAAAATAGAGCCAGAATCCCAGCAAAAATCAGAAAACATACCAGAAATTCAGCCAGAATCCGAACCCAAACAAGTCATATCTCTGGAAGATTTTTTAGTCAAGCCTGCTGATAGAATGGAATGGGTTGACGGCAACTTAGTGGAGAAAACAGGAATGACATTCAAGCACGGTCTCGCTCAAGTTAAATTAGCCCGTTTCTGGGGAAATTACAAAGACTCCAGTGGACAGGGAGGAGAAGTTATTACAGAAGTCCTTTGTCGTACAGCCAAACAGGGCCGCCGTCCCGATGTCGCTTACATCACTCCTGAACTGCTGCCACAATCTGGCAATTTTACAGCATTTTTCCAAAGTTTCCCCCTGATAGCAGAAGTTGCTTCTCCCGAAGATAGTGGCGAAGAGTTATTTGCAAAAGCTCAAGAATATTTAGAATCAGGTTGTTTAGAAGTTTGGCTGCTATTTCCTGAAGCTAGATTAGTATTTGTAAATGCAGGGAAAAACTGGCAGTTATTTAATGGGGATGAAGTTGTTAATACTCAAAAGGTGCTTGCAGGTTTTAGCGTAGCTGTTAGTGAATTGTTGGCTTAAGAAAATTGTTAAAATAATTTATTAACATCAGAAAACTGGCTACTCAAGTGCTGAATCAAAAAATCAATGCGATCGCCCAAATCTTTCGGATATGCTAGAGATATCTCCGTTACATAACTCAACCTATGGCACTCCCCGCAAGCACCCAAGCGCAAACATTCCCAGCGATTGATGGTTATACCATTGTTGAGCAACTCTATCTAGGGTCGAGAACAGCGGTCTATCGCGCGCTCCAAATCGCGCAGCAGCGTCCAGTGGTGATTAAGGTCTTGCGGCGGGAGTATCCCAGCTTTGGCGAATTAGTGCAGTTTCGCAATCAATATATCATCGCCAAACACCTCCCTGTCCCTGGCGTGGTTCAACCCATCAGCCTGGAATCGTTGGGGAGTCGGTATGCCTTGGTGATGGAAGATATGGGCGGCATTCCTCTCGGACAATATGCTCAGATGCAGCCCTTGGCGTTGACGGAAATCTTAGCGATCGCACTTCAAATCGCCGAGACACTTCACAATCTTTGTCAGCATCGAGTGGTGCATAAAGACATCAAACCCGCCAATATTTTGATTCATCCAGAATCCAAACAAGTCAAGTTAATCGATTTCAGTATCGCTTCTTTACTACCCAAAGAAACGCAAGACATTCAAAACCCCAATGTTTTAGAAGGTACTCTGGCATATCTGGCTCCAGAACAAACCGGACGGATGAATCGCGGCATTGATTATCGGGCGGACTTCTATGCGCTCGGTGTCACGCTATATCAACTCTTGACCGGAGTGTTGCCGTTTCAGTCCGACGAGCCCTTGGAGTTAGTGCATTGTCACATTGCAAAAATGCCGACCCCGATCGCGCAAGTGAATCCCGATGTGCCGCAAATGGTGAGTGCGATCGTCACGAAACTGATGGCAAAAAATGCCGAAGATCGCTATCAAAGTGCGAGGGGACTTAAACATGATTTGCAACAATGTTTGAGCCAGTGGGAAGCACTCGGTGCAATAGTCGAATTTGAACTAGGAGAACGGGATTTGAGCGATCGCTTCCTGATTCCCGAAAAACTTTATGGACGCGAAGCCGAAGTTCAAACATTATTGAATGCTTTTGATCGCGTTGCCGATGGAGCCTCTGAATTAATGCTCGTCGCCGGATTCTCCGGGATTGGTAAAACGGCGGTGGTCAACGAAGTCCATAAGCCTATTACTCGACAGCAAGGCTACTTCATCAAAGGCAAGTTTGACCAATTTAATCGCAACATTCCGTTATCGGCGTTTGTGCAAGCCGGGGGGGATTTGATGGAGCAATTGCTCTGTGAATCTGACGCGCAACTGGCGCAATGGCAAGCCAAAATTCTGACAGCAGTGGGAGAAAACGGCCAGGTTTTGATTGAAGTCATTCCTGAACTAGAACAGATTATTGGCAAACAGCCCTCTGTTACGGAACTATCGGGCAATGCGGCTCAAAATCGATTTAACCGACTATTTCAAAACTTTATTGAAGTATTTACCACCGCCGAACATCCGTTAGTGCTGTTTTTAGATGATTTGCAATGGGCCGATTTAGCCTCGCTTCAGTTAGTCAAACTGCTGATGAATGACAATGGCTATCTGCTGATGTTGGGTGCCTATCGTGATAATGAAGTGTCGCCCGCGCACCCGTTTATCATGACGATCGAAGAACTGAAGAAAGCAGGCGCGATTGTCCATACGATTACCCTGCAACCGTTAACGCTGAATGATACGAATGCGCTGATTGCGGACACCTTGAATTGTTCCACCGAACTGGCAAAGCCCCTTACTGAACTCATCGATCGCAAAACCCAAGGCAATCCCTTTTTTACAACTCAATTTCTCAAAGCGTTGCATGATGACGGACATATTACCTTCGATCGCGATCGCCGCTATTGGGAATGCGATATTGCTCAAGTGAATGCGCTGGCTCTGACTGATGATGTGGTGGAGTTTATGGCGTTGCAGTTGCAGAAATTGCCACCCGAAACTCAACAGGTGCTGAAGTTGGCGGCTTGTGTCGGGAATCAGTTTGATTTGGCGACATTGGCGATCGTTTCAGAGCGATCGCCAATTCAGACCGCAACCGCATTGTGGAAGGCGTTGCAAGAAGGCTTGATTTTGCCTACGAGCCAAGTCTATAAGTTCTTTCAGGGGACAGAAACATCAGATACGCAAAATACGGTCAATCCGAAATATCGATTTTTGCACGATCGCGTCCAACAAGCCACCTATTCTTTGATTCCAGAAAATCAACAACAGTCAACTCATTTAGCAATTGCTCGATTGCTGCGACAAAACATCCCAGACGCAGAACTAGAAGCCAATATTTTTGAGATTGTCAACCACTGGAATCGTGCGATCGCCCTTCTGGTCGATCCACTAGAAAAAACGAATCTCGCCCAACTTAATTTAATTGCTGGAAACAAAGCCAAAGCCTCTAATGCCTATGAACCCGCGCTCAACTATTGCAAAACAGGTATCGCTCTGCTAGAGGATCTGGGCTGGAAGAACCAAGCGAGTCTGATGTTGGAATTACATGAAGGTGCCGCATTAGGGGCTTATCTCTGCGGCGACTTTGCCCAAATGGAGCAGTGGGTGAGCGTCATTTTAGCTCAAGAATTAGATCCACTCGATCGGGTTAAAACCTATGAAATCCAGATTCAAGCCCATAGCAATCAGAGTCAGTTTTCAGAGGCGATCGCGATCGCACAAAACGCGCTAGAGCAATTCAATATTCATCTACCCAAACAACCAACACCCGCAGATATCGTCCCAGCCCTGCAAGATGCTGCGGCACTACTCAAGGGCAGAACCGCCCATGATTTACTCGAGCTGCCCGTGATGACAGACGCAGTATCTTTGGCAAGTATGCAGTTACTGTCGAGTATTATCCCAGCCTCTTATATTTCTGCCCCCTTACTGTTTCCCTTTATTACTTTGGCTCAAGTCAAGCTATCGATTCAATCCGGTAATACAGCCCTCTCTGCTTATAGCTACAGTTGCTATGCTATTTTATTAAGCACCGTTTTAGAAGACTTGGACGCAGCCTATGAATTTGGCCAGATCGGGTTAGAACTTGTGGAAAGGTTTAAAGTGCAAACTGTTCAGACAAAAGTGAATTTCATCGTCGGAACCTTTATTCTCCACTGTAAATCCCACTTCCAAGATAGTCTACCTCTGTTCACAGAAGGATTCAAAATTGCACTAGAAGTGGGTGATTTTGAACATACGGGCTACAATGCGTCCCATCTTTGTCAATTTTCCTATGCTGTTGGCAAAGAATTAACGACACTGCTGGCAGAAGTAGAAATTTATATCGCCACACTCCTGAAGCTAAACGTCGTCACAGGCTCAAACCATACTTCTACTGTTTTTCAGACTATTCAGCGATTACAAGCTACTCGGAATGAGGCTGGGCTGACTGCCCAAAAGGAGTTGCATCATACCTTAACTATTTCTAATGATTTAACCGGATTACATTATTATTGGGTTTGTCGGCTGACAGCTTCCTACTTGCTCAACGAAATGGTTGAGGCAAAACAAGATGCGGTGGAAGCACGCCAAACCTTAGCAGCCGGTGCAGGTCTGATTAGCACACCCATTTTTTACTTCTATGATTCTCTGACTGCATTGGTTGACTTTTCGGAGGTGACAGACAAAACGGCAGTCCTCGATCGCGTCTCTGAAAACCAGACCAAACTGCACCATCGCGCTTACCATGCGCCGATGAACTTTCAACATAAATATGACTTGGTGGAGGCAGAACGATATCGCGTTTTGGACAATAAAATTGAGGCAATAGAAATGTACGATCGCGCCATTACCGGAGCCAAAGCCAATGGTTATATCCAAGAAGCAGCCCTTGCCAACGAACTCGCTGCTAAATTCTACCTCAACTGGGGTAAAGAAAAAATTGCCGCCAGCTATATGCAAGAAGCCTACTACGGCTATGCTCACTGGGGTGCAAAAGCTAAAGTTCAAGACTTAGAACACCGCTATCCCCAACTGCTCGCACCGATTTTGCAACAGCAAAAACGATTTTTGTCGGCAACAGAAACAGCTTTTGCGATCGATCCTCTGAACACAATCCATGCGACTATATCGCAGACATCTCATAGCACTAGCATCAGCATTTCTGACACCCTCGACTTAGCAACCATCCTGAAAGCATCGCAAACCCTTTCGAGTGAAATCCAACTCGATAAACTCTTGGCAACATTGCTGCATACGGTACTAGAAAATGCCGGAGCCGATAAAGGCGTATTACTGCTACCGCACGATCGGCAATGGTTTGTGGAAGCGGTTGCCACCCTCGATCGGCCTGCACAAGTCCAATCTATCCCCTTGCTCAACAGTCTAGAAGTCCCGCACAGCTTGATTAACAGCGTCAAACGGAGCCTCCGCCCGATTGTGATTGCCGATGCGCTTGCCCATCCTACTCTGGCGACAGATGTTTATATCATGCAACAACAACCCAAGAGTCTGTTGTGTACTCCGATTTTGCAGCAGGGTAAACTCGTCGCCATATTGTATTTGGAGAATCAGGTTACGGTGGGGGCGTTTACGCGCGATCGTGTCCAACTCCTCAACTTCCTCTGCGCCCAAGCCGCCATTTCCCTCGAAAATGCCCGCCTTTATCAACAAGCCCAAGACTACGCCCAGCAGCTTGAACAATCCCAACTGCAAACCATCCAAAGCGAAAAAATGGCATCTTTAGGGAATTTAGTGGCCGGTGTGGCCCACGAAATCAATAACCCGATCGGCTTCCTGAATGGCAGTATCAACAACGCCAAAGACTATGTGAAATATCTGCTCGGACATCTAGAACTCTATCAACAGCACTATTCCAACCCAGTCACATCAATTCAACACAATGCCGAAGACATCCATCTGGAATTTCTCAGCAAAGATTTCCCCAAACTACTCAACTCGATGAAAGGAGCCACCGATCGCATCAAAGGCATCAGCACCAGCCTCCGCACCTTTTCCCGTGCGGATACCGATCGCAAAGTCACCGCCAACCTCCACGACGGCATCGATAGCACCCTGCTAATTCTCAAATATCGCCTCAAAGCCAACGAATATCGACCGGAGATCTCAGTGTTCAAAGACTATGGTAAGTTATCACCAATTGAGTGTTTCCCCGGACAACTCAACCAAGTGTTTATGAATGTTTTGGCCAATGCGATCGATATGTTCGATGAGATGGCACAGACTCAATCCTTTGAAAAACTCCAAGCCCATCCTCAGCACATTACGATTCGCACCTCAGTCGATGCAACCCAGGTGCAGATCCAAATTCGCGATAACGGCAGAGGCATGACCGAAGCAGTGAAAGCCAAAATCTTTGACCATTTATTTACCACTAAAGGTGTAGGGAAAGGAACTGGATTAGGATTGGCGATCGTCCGTCAAATTATCGTAGAAAAACATGGAGGTGCGATCGAGGTGAATTCTGAGATAGGTCAAGGAGCTGAATTTATCTTGACATTACCCCGCTGTTAGTGCTCTTTGGAGTATTAGTTATCCCATTCTTTACTTGATTGCTTCGCTATTGTCATTGAACAATACGAGTTATTAGCATAAAAAACTTGCCAAGAATGCCATCTTATGAAATAATCTAAAATGTTCAATCTTTCAACTATAGCAACCTTCAAAAATAAAAATATATATGGATAGATTCAGAGTAGAAGTTATTTCACAAACACCAAATCCTCAGCAAGTAATTTATGCTGCCCTCCATCAAGACTATACCGAGAATTTCGTATTTGACGAACGCGATTCCTGGCCCTCAGACGCAGAATGTGGCGAAATAATCGTCAAAAGGCTCCTCGCAGGCGATCGGGGTCACTACGGCCCCTTAGAGCATCCCCAAATTATCTTTAATTGTGGCTACTTTCCCCACAGCGTCATGCAGCAGGCCAGGACACATCGTGTAGGAGTATCCTTCGATGTGCAATGTCTTGCTGCTGATACCATAATCACTTTTGTTGATTGCGACGGAAGTGCTAGCAAGACAAATTTGAGTAAAACCATTGAAGAACTGTATGATCTTTGGACTAATGGAGAAAAAGCGATTCGTTCTCGGTCTATTCGAGGTCGAAATGGTAAACCACCAGGCGAATATCGTCGTGACAGCAAGCAAAGAATCCGTAAAATGCGCTTACGAGTTTTAAATGAACAAACTGGCTTGTTTGAAGTGGGTCATATCAAAGATGTCATGTGTAGCGGTATTCAACCCGTTTATAAAGTTACATTGGAGGATGGCAAGACTTTAGAGTGTACGACCAATCACCGTTTATTCACCGCAAACGGTTGGCAAACAATGAAAGATGCGGTGGGATTGACAACGGCATCTGATGGCAATGTCGTTAGCATAGCCAAAAACTCCTATGTCATGTGCAATGGTTTATCAGTAACTGACGATCGGCTTTACACAGACAAATCATGGCTAGAAGCCCAAATTGCCAAAGGATTAACTATCAAAGAAATTGCTGGTTTATCGGATTGCTCTATTGCTACGGTTAAAGTATGGATTGATAAGTTTGAGTTATCTTTAAAATGCTCAACTCCAGGTCATCTCAACAATCACAAACCTTGGAATTATGATCCTAATGCCCTCTATCGCAACAAGCCTTGGTTGGTAGAGCAACTTAATCAAGGACTGCACGCCGATGAAATAGCGACTTTAGCTAACTGTTCAATTGAGGCGGTCAAAAAATGGGTCTATGCTTATGAATTGTCTCTAAATAAGCGAAAACCTGGAAGAGATGAACCTTGGAATAAAGGTAAAGGAGGTTATCAACTTAACCTCTCCGAAGAAAGCCGCCAGAGACGAATCGAAAATGGAAAAATTTACACGCAAAGAGGTACTGAGTCTAATTTTTGGAAAGGTGGTACTTCTACAGAGCGAGAATTAATTGGGGCTTGGACGCGGCAAATTGCGCCCCAAGTCCATAAAAAGTTTGATTTTATTTGCCAGAAATGTGCTGTCAGAGGTGGTGTTCTTCACGCCCATCACTTAATACCAGTTTTTGCAGATCAGTCTCTTGCTTATGATTTTGATAATTTAGTGACTTTATGCAAAGAATGTCACGAATATATTCATCAAAACAACTTAGAGCTTGAATTTGCTAAAGCTTACTCGCCAATATTAGAGCCTCAAAATTGGCAAGTCAAGCCAAAGCCAAAAGGGAGAAAATTGCGTTCTCATCCCGTAAAAGTCAAGAGTGTTGAATATGTTGGCGAACAAATGACTTATGACCTAGAGGTGGATGGTGAATGGCATAATTTCGTTGCTAATGGTTTAGTAGTACATAATTCTCTGCGTTATACAGGTAATCAATTTCTGGATGCAGCGATCGGCAAAAAAGACATAGAAGACATTTTTTACCTGCGTCCAGTAGATTATTACACAGACCGCGAAGGCAAAAAATACTACTATTCTCCCGAACAAAGACAGCAAGATTTAGAGTGGTGTCTAGAAGCCGCTAAACGTTACAAAATAGACTTCGATGGTGGAATGTCCGAAGAACACGCCAGAGGCAAATTACCCTTTGACTACCGCCAGCACTTTGTAGTCAGTTTCAATTTAAGGTCATTCCTGCACTTTGCTGACTTGAGAAACAAAAAAAATGCTCAACTAGAAATTCAAAAACTCTGCGAAATGATGTGGCCTCATTTTGAAAATTGGGCACCAGACATTGCCAAGTGGTACACAACAACTCGCCTCGGAAAAGCCAGACTAGCCCCGTAATAATTGCAAGATGATTCATATTGCTCTCTCTTCTCTTCCTCTGCGTCCTCTGCGCTCTCTGTGGTTAAATCATTCCGGTGGAACTGACATTAATACCACTAAAAACTTTGCTGTATCAGCATTCTACCTCCCACTCGCCAAACAAAATGAAATTAAAAATCCTTCAACTCCACGAACTAGCCATAATCCCCAAATACGCCCATGAATCCGATGCTGGACTAGACTTATTTTCGATAGATGAACTAGAAATTAGTCCGGGAGAAAGCAAATTAATTCATACAGGTATATCCATCGAATTACCAGAAAAAACAGAAGCCCAAATTCGTCCCAGAAGCGGTTTAGCTCTCAAACACCAAATCACTGTACTCAATTCACCAGGAACCATAGATGAAGGCTATCGAGGGGAAATAGGAGTCATCTTAATCAATCATGGTAACACTTCTTTTCAAGTGACAAAAGGCATGAAAATTGCTCAAATGGTAATCGCCCCGGTAATTCGCGTGGAAATTGAAGAAGTTAAAATGTTAAGTTCCAGCTCTAGGGGAGATAATGGATTTGGCTCCACTGGCATCTCCCAATAAATGGCTTCTCTCAATACAATTCTCATTCTATACTTTAAATGCAGAACACACCAGACAACTACGACCCTCCTCAAAGACCAGATTGGGATGAATACTTTTTAATGTTAGCCAAATTAGCCGCAACTCGATCGACTTGTCTGGCCTTTCCCGTAGGTGCTGTGATCGCTAAAAATAGGCAAGTGTTAGCCACCGGTTACAACGGTTCCCCCTCTGGTTCGGCACACTGCATCTCTCAAGGATTCTGCTATCCTGGTTTGAGCAGTTGTGATGCTAGCAAAACCTTACCATCGCGGGCGGTTCATGCAGAAGCAAATGCGATCGCCAAAGCCGCAAAACATGGTATATCTACTGCTGGAGCTACCATCTACGTCACCTTAGAACCCTGCATTTATTGTCTTAAATTAGTCATTGCCGCTGGGATTCGAGAAATATTTTACGAAACCAGCTTCAACAGCGGAGAAAAAGCAGCCTTGAGAGATACTTTTATCAGTGAAGGTATTGTGGAACTCAAGCAAATTCAGTTATCTGAAAATACAGCAAAAAAGGCTGCCCTATTTTTGCTGCATCCTACTTCTGTCCTCAAAGATTCTATTTATTGAAAATCACTATAACGGTTTTCCCTAGCGTCCACAGTCAACATTTAATCAAACTCATTCACAGCTTGCAAATAGTCGATCGCAGCATCTATCCTCGAAGAATACTTAAAAGCAAACTGATCGAACCAAAATCTCTCATCAGAATCTTTACTTAAGTTCTTCAGCCAAACTTGAGCTTGTCTCACTTTCTCCCGGTGAGTTTTTACTTCCACCTGCTGTGGTTCCTGTTTGAGAATTTTCTGAGCTTTATTTTGTGCTTCATCTTCAGCCAAAAGCTGTTCCTGTTTGACAACTTCTTCAGCTTGCTCTTGTGCTTGGTATTCAGCCTTAATTTGAGCTAAATCACTGTCGAAATTATCCAAATCCAAATTTTTGCCATAAGTTTCAATTACTTGACTAGACGGCGCAGTAGTTGCTTGCAAAGACGGTTCTGGTTGCACCATCCGCTGGCTTTTTAAGTCAGCAGATTTTTTTTGAGATTCTTGATACTCAGCCCTAAGTTCAGCTAACAAACGATCGATCGATTCCATTACTTAACCCCCTAAACAATGCTTCTGAGCCATCCGGCCAAAATACCATCGCCTTAAACTTAATTCACCTTCTCAATCAGTGATTGCATTCAGCAATACTTCCGTCAGAGTCATTCCTTCCATATCGTCCATAGTTACAGTATCCACGATATCGAATTTAGCCCCAGCGCTTTGTAGTTCATCATCCAATATCTTGAGAAACTTGGTAGCTTCTGGAGCATTCCCGACTTGGATAAACGAAATTGCTAATTCTTCATCTCGATCTAGCTTCCGCGAAGCTTCTATAATTGTTTTCATTACTTCTTTGCGATCGTCCGGTTCTCCGTCCGTCACCACTAATATTGTTTCCCCATTTTGCTGAGTCTTACCGGATATTTTTCGCTGAAAATAGTTGTTGAGAGCGTCTTGCAAAACTATCGCTAAATTCGTAGTCCCGGAAGGCTCATTTTCTTGGAATATTTGTACGACTTTCCCTGCTGTTACATTGTCGTACCGTTTGAAGCGACCCGAAAACAAGTAAACTGTGATGCCATCAGGGTCTAGTTCTTCGCATTTATTTGCTAATGCGATCGTCGATTCCTGCATCAGCGCCCACCGACTTTTGCCACCAGTCTTGTCTTTGGTGTACATACTGCCACTCTTGTCAATGATTATGGTATAATCTCGGTTGTGAAGCATGAGAGTTTTCCTGTTACATTAAGTTTTTTCAAAAAAGAGCAAAACCAGCGAGCAGAAGCTGTTGAGCTTTAGTTGCTCGCTGTGTTTTTTTTAGTTGATTGGCGATCGACTGAAACCCAATTTAAGCTGTAACTAAAGCATCCTTGAGTGGCTTCCAACTAAAAACTCGATCGCCCCCCATCTCTACAGCTATTTTAACTCGCGGTTCTAACGTCGGCAAAATAGTTAAATATTCGACCTCCTGACTAGACAAAATCTGCCCTTCAATGATCCACAGCACCAGTCCTTTTGCTTTCGGAGGCAAATTGTCCAATTGAGTCTTCAACATCGGTGGCACGTAGTAGGTATAACCCACCGACGCTTCATTACCAGTGGTTTTCTTACCCAAATGGGGCGGCCGCACCCCGTGTACCCCCGTCAAATACATCGCCAAATCGCCCAAACCCCGCGCTGTAATGTTGTAGGCACCATAGCCCGCAGCCCTGAGTCGGCGCAGGTAACGTCCCTCAAAACCTCCCTCCAAAGGAACGTACAGGGCTAGGGACCCCGACTTTTCCAAATCCCGAATCATATCTGAACCCGTCGTAATCAATCCCATAAATTTGTGTTGCTGTATGAAAATTTGGTCGATCGCCCAAGTGCGAACTGCAAGTATTTTGACACTCCCCAGTCTAAAGACGTGGGGATTCTTCATTCACAGGGAGATGCCTTGCAAAAGCAGTGCCTTTACTTGGTCTTACTCTCCCTCCCGAAGCAGTGGCGGTATGCCCTACCGCCAGAATTCGTAACCCTTCATCCCGAATATTCTTAGCGGCATTGATGTCTCTATCGTGGTTTTCTCCACACTTAAGGCATTGCCAACTACGAATATCTAAGCTCAAACTATCAAAACGATTTAAGCAGTTACTACAGGTCTTGGAACTGGGGAAAAATCTGTCAACTTCTAGATAGATTTTTCCTTCCCATTCAGCCTTGTATTTCAACATAGTACAGAATTGACCCCAGCCAGCATCACTAATTGATTTTGCTAGTTTAGGGTTTTTGACCATGTTGCTGACGGCTAGATTTTCGACCACTATGACTTGGTTTTCGTCAACTAATTTACGACTTAGCTTGTGGAGAAAATCTTCACGACAACGAAGGATTTTAGAGTGAACTTTAGCAACTTTAACTCTAGCTTTATTGCGGTTATTAGAGCCTTTTTGCTTGCGATTAAGTTTCTTTTGTCTCCTCGCTAATCTTCGTTCGTAGTTACGATAGTATTTAGGGTTCCCATGTTTAGTCCCATCTGATGTAATCGCAAAATGGGTTAGTCCAACGTCTATCCCGATAGCTTTTCCTTCTGATGATTTTTGGGGCAAATCCTGACCATCATCATAAAGACAAGATGCAAAATATTCTGCTGATGGATTAACTGAAACCGTAACCGACTTTAAATCTCCCTCGGGTTGCCGTGAAAGTTTGCAATAGACTTTGCCGATTTTAGGTAATACCAGAACATCATTTTTTAACTGACAGTGCTGAGGAAATCTAATCGACTGCCTATTTTGCTTTTTCTTGAAGTTAGGATATTTAGCTCTACCTTCAAAAAAATTAAGGAAAGCACTAGAAAGATTTAAAGCGGCTTGCTGTAATACCTGCGACGGGACTTCGCTTAACCACTCATACTCTTTTTTTAGGGAAGGCAGAAGCTTGATTATTTCGTTTCTGCTTAATCCTTTTCCAGTTTGTTTGTAAGTTTCGGATGTTAGATTGAGAGCGTAGTTGTAAAACCATCTAGCACAGCCAAACGACTTGGCAAGCAAAACGGATTGCTCAGCGGTCGGATAGATTCTGTACTTGAATGCTTTTAACATTTTGCTTACCACACTACATTTACTATGGTAAATTGTTTGGTCAAGAGTGTCAATCCGTCCTCCGCTACGCTAAAGGACGGGGTTTTAAACCCAAATTTTCGATAAATCTTTAAGCTGAGTCAAAAAAAATCTCATCGTGGCCTTGACAAATAGCCAACACTTCGCATACTATTGTAAATCGTTGCTGTAAAGGATACTGAGTGGTTAACTGCTCAAGTCCAGGCACGAACAAGCAAGAACGAAATAAATCTCGGAGACACAACAGCTAGAAGCCTGTGAATCTCGAAACTTGCAAGACTTCCACAAGCTAGCTCCCAAATTTAAAATTTAAATTTTAAACACCGCGGAAAGCTGTTGGTTGATAACAGTTAATTGCAGAATCATTGAAATAAATGTTTCTGCACAAGAGCAAGCGGATTGACGAAAACTTCGCAATCCGAAACCTCTTGCGTAAATAAAAGGAAAAAAAATCCGTGTCAGTAGGCATTCTTGGTACAAAACTAGGCATGACTCAAGTGTTTGACGCAGAAGGGAAAGCAATCCCCGTCACCGTCATTCAAGCAGGGCCTTGTACAGTAACTCAAATTAAAACAAAACCAACAGACGGCTACAGTGCCGTTCAAATTGGATACAGCGAAGTCAAACCAAAGGCTCTCAACAAGCCAGAACTAGGACACCTAGCCAAGTCCGGGGCGAATCCATTGCGCCACTTGCACGAATACCGATTGGAAGACACAAGTTCCTTTGAATTAGGTCAACAACTAAAAGCCGATGCTTTTGCAGCCGGACAAATAGTAGATGTGATCGGTACAAGCATCGGTAAAGGCTTTGCCGGTTTCCAAAAGCGCCACAACTTTAAACGAGGCCCAATGTCTCACGGTTCCAAGAACCACCGCGAACCAGGCTCGATCGGACCTGGAACAACCCCCGGCCGCGTCTATCCAGGGAAAAGAATGGCAGGACGGATGGGGAATGTTCAAGTAACCGTTCGCAAGCTAACGATTGTGCGGGTAGATACAGAGCGGAATCTGCTACTAATTAAAGGAGCCGTTCCCGGTAAAGCCGGTGCCTTAGTCAATGTTGTACCTGAGAAAAAAGTTGGGCGGTAGTCATTAGTTATGGGTTATTTCGTTATCAGTAGTAGCAGATAACAACAAACAACTAACAACTAACAACTAACAAACAACTAACAACTAACAACAGACAAAGGACAAAAGAAATGGTTAACTGTGTAGTGCGAAATTGGCAAGGCGAAGAAGTTGGAGAAACAACTCTCGAATTGCGCGTAGCCAAACAAGAAAATGCCTCTCACATCGTTCACAGAGCATTGACGCGGCAACTGAATAACGCTCGTCAAGGAAATGCTTGCACCAAAACTCGATCGGAAGTCAGAGGCGGTGGCCGCAAACCCTGGCGGCAAAAAGGAACAGGCCGAGCTAGAGCAGGTTCTATCCGTTCTCCCCTGTGGCGTGGTGGCGGTGTCATCTTCGGACCAAAACCCAGAGACTTTGAAGTCAAAATGAACAAAAGAGAACGCCGTCTCGCTTTGCGGACAGCATTCTACAGCCGTACAGAAGACTTGATTGTGGTGGAAGAATTTGCAGAGCAATTTCCGAGACCAAAAACCAAAGAATTACTAAATGCGATCGCCCGGTGGGGCATCGAAGCCGATACAAAAGTTCTGTTAGTCTTGCCAGAACCCCAACTCAACGTCTACTTGTCGGGACGCAACGTCGAATTGATGAACGTCATCCTGGCAACTTCCCTGAATGTATATGACGTTCTGGCCGCTGACAAAATTATCGTCACATCCACAGCCCTAGCAAAAATTCAGGAGATTTACGGTGAGTAAAATCGACCCCCGCGACTACGCAGATTTGATCCAGCGTCCTATTCTCACTGAGAAAGCTACCCGCATGATGGAATTAAATCAATTCACCTTCGACGTAGCCCCCAAAGCGACCAAGCCTCAAATCAAAGCAGCCATCGAAGAACTATTTAAGGTTAAAGTCACCGGTGTCAATACCCAAAACCCGCCGCGCAAAAAGCGTCGAGTTGGCAAATCCGTCGGTTTCAAACCTTGTTACAAGCGTGCCACCGTCACTCTCAGCGACGGAGATTCACTCCGCAAACTCTTATTCCCAGAAGTTTAAAATTTAGTAATAGGTAATCGGTAATGGGTACTCAGTAATAGGCAATCGGTAATTGAAAAGTATGAAAGATGAATTCGGACTTCACAATTACTAATTACCAATTATCAATTACCGATTACCAATTACCAATTACCAATTACCAACTACCGATTACCAACATTATGGGCATTCGTTCTTACCGACCTTATACCTCCAGTACCAGGGCACACACCGTTTCCGACTTCGCTGAAATTACTAAATCAGAACCAGAAAAGTCTTTAACGAGTAATAAGCACACCAAACAAGGCCGCAACAACCGAGGCGTCATCACCTGTCGCCACCGGGGAGGCGGTCACAAGCGCCTTTATAGAGACATCGACTTCCGTCGCGACAAACACGGCATTCCCGGTACAGTCAAGGAAATCGAGTATGACCCCAACCGGAACGCCCGTATCGCCCTCGTGTTCTACAAAGACGGCGAAAAACGGTACATCCTTCATCCACTGAACTTAACCGTTGGTACAGTCATTCTCTCAGGCCCCGACGCACCAATCGAAATCGGCAACGCCCTACCCCTGAGCAACATCCCTCTCGGTACAAGCATCCATAACGTTGAGCTAGTACCAGGCAAAGGCGGACAAATCGTCCGTTCAGCAGGTGCCAGCGCTCAGCTAATGGCAAAAGAAGGCAGCTACGTTACCCTCAAACTACCATCCGGCGAACAGCGCAAAGTCCGCGCCAACTGCTACGCCACCATCGGTCAAGTCGGCAACACAGATGCTAGAAACATCAGCCTCGGCAAAGCCGGCCGCACCCGGTGGAAAGGTCGCAGACCAACAGTTCGTGGTTCCGTCATGAACCCAGTAGACCACCCGCACGGTGGTGGTGAAGGCAGAGCTCCCATCGGGCGTTCAGGACCTGTCACACCTTGGGGTAAACCAGCATTGGGTGCCAAAACCCGACGCAAAAACAAGCGCAGCGATGCTTTAATTGTCCGCCGTCGTCGCAAGTCTTCCAAGCGCGGCAAGGGTGGCAGACAAAGTTAATGTTAAGAGGTAATGGGTAAATAGGTAATGGGTAATGGGTAATAGGTAATAGGTAATAGGTAATAGGTAATGAGTTATTGAAATTAACAAATGCCCAATGCCCAATGCTATAAGGCCCAATGCCCAATACCCAATGCCCAATGCCCACTGCCCACTCCCCAATTACTAATTACCAAAATCATGTCTCGTTCATTAAAAAAAGGCCCGTTTGTCGCAGACCATCTGATGACAAAAATCGAGAAACTCAACGCCGCCGGCCAGAAACAGTTAATTAAAACTTGGTCGCGAGCCTCCACAATCCTGCCCCAAATGGTAGGCCACACCATCGCAGTTCATAACGGCAGACAACACGTTCCTGTCTACGTCACAGACCAAATGGTTGGTCACAAATTAGGAGAATTTTCTCCTACTCGCACCTTTAGAAGTCACGCTAAAAGTGGTGACAAAAAGGCAAAGAGATAGCCGCCATTAGGTGACAGGTAAGAGGTAATCGGCAAACAATTACCAATTACCAATTACCTTCCAATTACCTTATTCCCAATTACCACAATCGCAATGGCTATAGATACCACATCCGAAATAAAGGCGATCGCCCGCTATATTAGAAGCTCGCCCTTCAAAGTGCGCCGAGTTCTCGATCAAATTCGAGGCAAAAGCTATCAAGAAGCGCTGATTCTACTAGAATTCATGCCCTACCGAGCTTGCGAACCAATTGTCAAAGTTTTGCGCTCCGCAGTAGCCAACGCCGAACACAACGCCGGATTGGATAAAGCCAAGCTAGTAGTTTCTCAAGCCTACGCAGACCAAGGTCCAGTCCTCAAGCGCTTTAGACCCCGCGCTCAAGGCCGTGCCTACCAAATTCGCAAGCCAACCTGTCACATCACTGTGGTAGTAGCTCCGCTCCTAGAACAATAAACAAGAGCACAGGTAATAGGTAAAAAACTGCTAAAAGTTGCAAACATCGGTAAACCCAATTACCAATTACCAATTACCAACTACCAATTACCAAATATCAACTTTTATGGGACAAAAAATACATCCAATTGGTTTCCGCCTCGGCATAACCCAAGAGCACCGCTCCCGCTGGTTTGCAGATGCCCGAAACTATCCCGAACTCTTGCAAGAAGACTACAAAATTCGCCAGTACGTTCAAAAAAACCTCAGTAACGCTGGGATCTCCTCCGTCAGAATTGAGCGCAAAGCCGATCAAATCGACCTAGAAGTGTTCACAGCTAGACCAGGTGTGGTAGTAGGCCGTGGTGGAGCAGGGATCGAAACCTTGCGAGTCGGTTTGCAGCAGCAACTCGGCAACAACCGCCAAATCCGCATCAACGTTGTGGAAGTCCAACGGGTAGATGCTGATGCCACTCTGATCGCAGAATACATCGCTCAGCAGCTAGAACGGCGCGTATCTTTCCGCCGAGTAGTCCGTCAAGCAATTACTCGCGCTCAAAAAGTCGGCATCGAAGGCATCAAAATTCAAGTCAGCGGACGACTCAACGGTGCAGAAATTGCCCGTACCGAGTGGACGCGGGAAGGAAGAGTCCCATTGCACACCTTGCGTGCTGATATTGACTACTCTTACTGCACCGCTCAAACCATCTACGGTATCCTCGGCATTAAAGTTTGGGTTTTCAAAGGCGAAATTATTCCTGGACAGGAACAAATAGCAGCCCCGAACAACGATGCCCCTCGGACTAAGAACAAGCGCCGTCGCCAGCAATTTGAAGATCGATCCAACGAAGGCTAGTGGTTAACTGTTAATTGTCAGTTGTTAATTGTCAGTGGCGATGCCCTGAGCGTAGTCGAAGGGTTCACAACCAATTACCAATTACCAACAACCAATTACTAATTACCAATTTCCAATTACTAAATCCCCCAGCCATGTTAAGCCCTAAAAGAACCAAATTCCGCAAACAACAGCGCGGGCGAATGTGCGGTGTTGCCACCCGCGGCAATACAGTTAGCTTTGGTGACTTCGCGCTCCAAGCTGTTGAACCCGCCTGGATCACTTCTCGCCAAATAGAAGCCGGACGGCGTGCCATGACCCGCTACATCCGCCGGGGTGGCAAAATCTGGATTCGCATTTTTCCTGACAAACCAGTCACTCAGCGGGCAGCAGAAACCCGGATGGGTTCCGGTAAAGGCTCACCTGAGTTTTGGGTTGCCGTTGTCAAACCGGGTCGGGTAATGTTTGAAATTGGCGGTGTCGCTGAAGAAATTGCCCGTGAAGCAATGCGTTTGGCAGCCTTTAAATTGCCAATCAAAACCAAGTTCATCACCCGCGAAGATGAGCAGTCATAGCGATTTTGGACTTTAATTTCCTCCTCAGATTCTGGGAAATAACTTAAGCAGATTTAGGATGATTTTTCAACCTCAAATCTCTCACCTAAAATCCATTGACCGATCGCTAACGATCCACGACAAAATTATGTCTTTATCCAAAATTAAAGAAGCTAGAGATTTAAGCGATGCCGAAGTGGCAGAGCAAATTTTAGCCGTTAAGCGCCAACTAATGGAACTGCGGTTATTCCAAGCTACTGGCCGTGTAGACAAACCCCATCTGTTTAAGCACGCCAAACACAGACTGGGTCAACTGATGACTGTTGAACGCGAACGGCAAATCGCGGCTGAAGCTGCTGCAAAATCAGCTTCGTCTACAACTGCCGAATCAACTGCTTCAACCGCAGCAGTCAGTTAAAAGACAAAAGTAGCCCAACCGAATCGCACAGCAGTTACACAAAACTCCATTGCACAACAAAAATAGGTAGGTATGGCAGTTAAAGAACGAGTTGGCGTAGTAGTCAGCGACAAAATGGACAAAACTGTGGTAGTGGCAATCGAAAACCGCTCCTCCCACACCAAATACGGCAAAATCGTAGTCCGCACCAAACGTTACAAAGCTCACGACGAAGAAAATAAGTGCAAACCGGGCGATCGTGTCCGCATCACTGAAACCCGCCCTTTGAGTAAAACCAAACGCTGGACAGTTGCTGAAATTTTCGGTACAAAAAACGGCTAACAGTTAATTGCATTCTGGCGATCGCCCGATCCCAGATTCACAATCAACACTCAACAGTTAACAGTCACCAATCACCATGATTCAACCCCAGACATACCTAAATGTCGCCGACAATAGCGGAGCACGTAAACTGATGTGCATCCGCGTATTGGGAGGCGGCAACCGTCGCTACGGCGGAGTCGGCGATGTCATTATTGCCGTCGTCAAAGACGCCATACCCAATATGGCAGTCAAAAAATCCGATGTCGTCCGGGCAGTCATTGTCAGAACCCGCAAAGCTTTGCGTCGCGACAGTGGCATGAGTATTCGTTTTGACGATAACGCCGCCGTTATTATCAATCCAGAAGGCAATCCTAAAGGCACTCGCGTTTTTGGACCAGTCGCCCGCGAACTGCGCGACAAAAACTTCACTAAAATTGTTTCCTTAGCCCCAGAGGTACTTTAAAATGTACGGAAAAAAGGGTAAAGCAACTAGCGAACCGCAACGCCATAGAATGCACGTCAAAGCAGGCGACACCGTTCAAATAATTACTGGCAAAGAAAAAGGTAAAGTCGGAGAAATCTTAAAGACCTATCCTAAAGTCAGCAAAGTAATTGTTAAAGGTGTAAATATCAGAACCAAACACGTAAAGCCCCAGCAAGAGGGAGAATCGGGTAAAGTAGTTACATTTGAAGCTCCAATTCATAGCTCCAATGTCATGCACTACTCCGAAAAAGAAAAAGTAGCTAGTCGTGTTTGCTACACCTTTAGCGAAGATGGCCGCAAACTCCGACAACTCAAAAAAACCGGAGAAATCCTCGATAATTAGTCAGTAGTCAGTAGTCAGTAGTCAGTAGTCAGTAGTCAGTAGTCAGTAGTCAGTAGTCAGTAGTCAGTAGTCAGTAGTCATTAGCTGACAACAGTCAACCGTCAACAGTCAACAGACAACAGTCAACCGTCAACAGTCAACCGTCAACAGACAAAGCACAATTCCCTGACCAAGCCCAGGGACAGTTAAAGAAACCCAAAAACAATGCCAGACAAACTCAAAGTTCTTTACCAAGAAAAGATAGTACCGAAACTGATGGATCAGTTTAAATATACTAATATCCATCAGGTACCCAAACTCGTCAAAGTCACCGTGAACCGTGGCTTGGGAGAAGCATCTCAAAATGCTAAGGCGCTAGATTCATCCATCAACGAAATTGGCATCATCACAGGTCAAAAACCAGTGGTGACGCGGGCGAAAAAGGCGATCGCAGGCTTCAAAATCCGCAAAGGAGTACCCGTTGGTGTCATGGTGACGCTACGGTCAGAGCGGATGTACGATTTTCTCGATCGACTAATCAACCTCGCACTTCCCCGAATCAGAGACTTTCGCGGCATCAGTCCCAAAAGCTTCGACGGACGTGGCAACTACAGCTTGGGTCTGAGAGAACAACTAATCTTTCCCGAAATAGAATATGACAGCATCGATCAAATTCGAGGCATGGACATTTCAATTATCACCACAGCAAACACCGACGAAGAAGGACGCGCCTTGCTCAAAGAAATGGGAATGCCCTTCCGGGACAACTAAGCAGTAGAGTAAGGAGCAAAACATGGCAGCTAACGATACCATAGCAGATATGTTGACGCGCATTCGCAATTCGTGCATGGCGCGCCACCAAACAACACAAATTCCAGCTACAAAAATGACCCGTAGCATCGCCGAAGTCCTCAAAAGTGAAGGCTTTATCAGCGAATTTGAAGAAGCAGAACCAGAAGGGATTAAGCGACATTTAGTGCTTTCTCTCAAATACAAAGGCAAAACTCGCAAGCCCATCATTACGGCACTTAAGCGAGTCAGCAAACCAGGACTGCGCGTTTACTCGAACCGCAAAGAATTGCCCAGAGTTTTAGGCGGAATTGGCATAGCCATTATCTCCACAGACCGTGGCATTATGACCGATAGAGAAGCCCGCCGCCAAGGTTTAGGCGGAGAAGTGCTTTGTTATGTTTGGTAGTCATTAGTCATTAGTCATTAGTCAATGGTCATTGGCAACAGACTCAAAAATCAATAACTAAGGACTAATCACTAAAGACTAAACATCCAGGACTAATAACTAAAAACAAAGGACCAAAAACTATGTCGCGAATTGGCAAGCGTCCGATTAGCATTCCCACGAAAGTCACCATCACCCTAGACGGTCAAAAAGTAGCCGTCAAAGGTCCTAAAGGTGAACTTTCACGAGTCATACCAGCAGAAATCACGATGGGACTCGAAGGCGAGACTTTACTCGTCACACGCAGAGACGAATCTCGCGTCGCCCGCCAACTACATGGCCTGTGTCGCACCCTAGTCGCCAACATGGTCGAAGGTGTATCCCAAGGTTTTCAGCGTCGCCTGGAAATTATCGGTACAGGTTATCGGGCCCAGGTTCAAGGACGGAACCTGATTTTAAACGTCGGTTACAGCAAGCCCGTTGAAATGCTCCCTCCAGAAGGGATCACCATGGCAGTAGAAGGCAACACCAACGTCATTGTCTCTGGCATTGACAAAGAACTCGTAGGCAATACAGCAGCCCGCATCCGCGCAGTGCGTCCGCCTGAAGTCTACAAGGGCAAAGGCATTCGCTACAGTGGCGAAGTCGTCCGCCGCAAAGCTGGTAAAACAGGCAAAACAGGTAAGAAGTAGACATGAAGCTTACTCGCAAAGAATCAGTCCACCGCAGACACCGCCGCGTGCGGCGCAAGGTGTTCGGGACCTCCGAACGCCCCAGATTAGCGGTATTTCGATCGCAACAGCACATTTACGCCCAAGTCATCGACGACAGCACCCAGCACACTTTAGCCGCCGCGTCAACCCTAGACCCGGAATTAAAGTCAGCTCTCAGTTCGGGAGCCAACTGCGAAGCCAGCGTGCAAGTAGGTCAGTTGATAGCCAAACGCTGTTCCAGCGTCGGCATAGCGAAAGTCGTCTTCGATCGCGGAGGCAACCTCTACCACGGTAGAGTCAAAGCCCTCGCCGACGCAGCTCGCGAAGCCGGGTTAGACTTTTAGGAAGAAACAAAAAGGAAGAAGGAATAAGGAAGAAGGAATAAGGAAGAAGGAAAAAAGAATCTACAATAAAATTCTTAATTCCTAATTGTTAATTTCTATTTTCCAACTACCAATTACTAATCCTCAATTCCCCAAGCACAAAACATGGCAGAACAAAAAGAACAGCGCAACAAGAAAAAAAGCAACAACAAAACGCGCGAAAAAGAATCCGAATGGCAAGAACGGGTAGTTCAGATTCGCCGCGTTACCAAAGTAGTCAAAGGCGGTAAAAAACTCAGCTTCCGCGCCATAGTCATTATCGGTAACGAACGCGGTCAAGTTGGGGTTGGAGTAGGCAAAGCTAGCGACGTCATCGGTGCCGTTAAAAAAGGCGTCGCTGACGGCAAAAAGCACCTGATTGAAGTGCCTCTGACCAAAGCTAACTCAATTCCTCACCCCATCAACGGTGCTGGCGGCGGAGCCAAAGTCATGATGCGACCAGCATCTCCTGGAACAGGGGTAATTGCAGGGGGAGCAGTCAGAACTGTTCTCGAACTAGCAGGAGTCCGCAACATCCTAGCCAAACAGCTAGGTTCGGGAAATCCATTAAACAATGCTAGAGCAGCCGTCAATGCCCTATCCACACTTCGTACCCTATCCGAAGTAGCTCAAGAGCGCGGAATTCCAGTAGAAAACCTCTACGGTTAGACAATGGAACACTGCAAGTTTTGAGTTGAGAATCAAAAAATTCAGAAACTCAAAACTAGCTCACTCAAAACTCACGTCCTACTGCAAACCCAATTACCAAAACTATGAGATTGCAAGACGCCCGACCAAAAGCGGGCTCCACAAAACGCCCCCGCCGCTTGGGTAGAGGTATTGCTGCCGGTCAAGGCGCGAGCTCTGGTAAAGGGATGCGCGGTCAAAAATCTAGAGCCGGTAGTGGCACTAGACCCGGTTTTGAAGGAGGTCAAAATCCTCTTTACCGCCGCCTCCCCAAACTCAAAAGCTTCCCTTTAGTGAACCGTAAAGAGTACACTATCATCAATGTCAGTAAATTAGCATCGCTGCCAGCAAACACAGAAGTAACTCTCACCTCTTTGATTCAAGCAAAAATCGTCACTACTGACGACGGTCCGCTCAAAATCTTAGGAGATGGGGAATTAAATGTAGCTCTGCAAGTCAGAGCTGCTGCTTTTACCGCAGGTGCTCGCACCAAAATAGAAGCCGCTGGCGGCAGTTGTGAATTAGTTGCCTAAAGATTTGAGGTTTGAGAATGTGTCCAAATCTCAAATCCTCAATGCTCCTATCAAAAAATGATTTAGCCTAAAATCCCAAATCTAAAATCCCAAATCGTAACTATGGACGTTAGTAGAGAAAAAGCGCCAACTGCACAAGAAACTTTCATGCAGATGGCCCAAGCTGCGGGTTTGCGGGACCGCATCCTCGTAACCCTAGGCTTATTGATTTTAGTGCGCTTGGGTGTCCACTTGCCAGTCCCCGGCATTGATCGCGTCGCCTTTTCCCAAAATGTTCAAAATAGCCCTTTGATTGGCTTTTTGGATCTATTTTCAGGGGGCGGGCTTTCAGCTTTGGGGATTTTTGCTCTAGGGATTTTGCCCTACATCAATGCTTCAATTATTGTGCAGCTTCTAACGGCGGCTTTACCAACTTTAGAAGAGTTGCAGAAAAATGAAGGGGAAGCTGGGCGACGCAAGATTTCTCAAATTACTCGCTACGTTTCTTTGGGCTGGGCAATTCTGCAAAGCGTTGGCATAGCGATTTGGGTTAGCCCTTTTGCTCAGGTTCCAGGACCTTTATTCATTGCACAAACCGCTTTGGCTTTGACTGCTGGATCGATGTTTGTAATGTGGATATCGGAAGTGGTGACAGAACGAGGTATCGGTAATGGAGCGTCTTTGCTGATTTTTATCAACATTGTTTCAGTTTTGCCACGTTCTCTGGGACAAACTTTTGAATTGGCCCAAAGTGGAGACACGCAAGTTGTTGGTCGCGTAATTGTGCTGTTGCTGGTATTTTTGGTGACGATTGTAGGGATTGTTTTTGTTCAGGAAGGTATTCGCCGGATTCCGATTATTTCCGCCCGTCGCCAAGTCGGTCGCAAAGTTTATCGGGAGAGTCGCAGTTATCTACCCCTGCGCTTAAATCAAGGTGGAGTGATGCCGATTATTTTTGCATCCTCGGTATTGATTGTTCCCTCTTTCTTAGCTCAATCTCTCAATAACCCGTTTCTGGTGCAAGTGGCTAATGTTCTGAGTCCCAATGGACCTGTACCCTGGGCTTATGCACTATTTTATCTGACTTTGATTCTGTTCTTTAGCTATTTCTACGCTTCGTTGATTGTCAACCCCGTAGATATGTCTCAGAACTTGAAGAAAATGGGTGCCAGTATTCCTGGGATTCGTCCTGGTCAGAAAACGAGCGATTATGTGGAGAAGGTTTTGAATCGTTTGACTTTCTTGGGAGCGATATTTCTCGGCCTGGTGGCAATTGTACCAACTGCTGTGGAAAGCGCGATCGGGGTGCAAACTTTTAGAGGCTTTGGCGCAACTTCCTTACTGATTCTAGTAGGTGTGGCGATCGAAACTGCTAAGCAAATTCAAACTTACGTCATCTCCCAACGATATGAAGGAATGGTGAAGTAATCCCAATGCAATTGATTTTTATGGGGCCTCCAGGGGCAGGAAAGGGAACTCAAGCTCAGCTTTTAGCAGATCTCTGGAAAATACCCCACATTTCTACTGGTGACATCCTACGCGCCTGCGTAGTGGCTAAAACTCCCTTGGGTGAAAAAGCCAAAGCCTACATGGATGCTGGTGAGTTGGTTCCCGATGGGTTATTGATGGATATCGTACAAGAACGCATGAATCAACCAGATGCTAAGGCTGGCTGGATTCTAGACGGCTTTCCTCGCACAGTCCCACAAGCAGCGTTTTTTGACACACTACTGTGCGATGTTCCTGGTGGGGGGGGCGCAAAGTCTGGGAAGGACTGCAATCTGAGGGCAGTGAATTTGGATGTTCCTGACAATGTTTTGGTGACTCGGCTGCTGTCACGAGGCCGCCAAGATGACAATGAGCAAACCATTCGCCGTAGGTTGCAAGTTTATCGCGAGCAAACTGAACCTTTGATTGAGTTTTACAGAGACCGCGAACAATTGGTGGCAGTTGATGGGGATCGCTCCATGCAGGAAGTTACCGCTCAACTCCAACAAGTTCTTTCCGGAAACTCTTGAACCTTCTCAATCGAGCCTGTTACCCGCCAACAACTTTTGCTAAGATGTGTTAACTAGGAGCTTTTTGTGCTCAAACGTCAATCTAATTGACACAACTTTAGGTTTATTCAATTAAGGATAAAGTTAGCGGTTGGTTGAGTTCTTAAGTCGATCGAGTGTCCCTTTCCTGTGCTAGTTTCACACTTACCAATAAATAAGTTTTTGTAGCAGCCGGGAAACTCCTAGTTAATCAAATGTAGAGTTGAGGTAAATACCAAATTGTCTAAGCAAGATTTAATTGAAATGGAAGGGACAGTGACGGAATCCCTGCCCAATGCGATGTTTAGGGTTGACCTAGATAATGGGTTTAATGTCCTAGCTCACATTTCCGGCAAGATCCGTCGCAATTACATCAAAATTCTGCCGGGCGATCGCGTCAAAGTCGAATTAACCCCCTACGACTTAACCAAGGGCCGGATCACTTATCGCCTTCGTAAAAAATAGGCTTAGATAAAACTTTCTAAAAACTAATTCTAAGTTTAATTAGAGAGAATTTGGTAAAACCAGTCAAATTTATGCTATAATGCTACGTTTGTAGTGTTGCCGAGAAGGACGTCAACAACCCACCGGTGTACAGAGTTAAGTCATTGCTACACCGTGAAAGTATAGATCGCCCTTCAGTCTGAAAGCAGGCGAACTTGACCCCAGTAGTGGGAGTGGGGACCAGCGGGTTCCTTCATCAAATAACCCCCGCTTCATAAAAATTAATCGAGGAGAGGCCTACACCTTGCCCTGCCTCTCCTCCCACCGCTATACAGGCAGTGCCCGCAGGCGTACTCTCCGGTATGGTGGCGTTCTCCAGGCAGGAAGAAAGATGAAAGTTCGAGCATCTGTCAAAAAAATTTGTGAAAAATGTCGCGTCATCCGCCGTCGAGGCAGAGTGATGGTGATATGTACTAACCCAAAACACAAACAACGCCAGGGTTAGAAAATCGGAAAATTAGGAATAGCAGATAGCTGCTGCCTAATTCAACATTGTAGCCAAACAGGAAAACTAGGGAGACAAAAGTGTGGCACGGATTGCCGGGGTAGACCTTCCACGCGATAAGCGCGTCGAAATAGGTTTGACATACATTTACGGAATAGGCCTGTCTCGGGCCCAGAAAATTATCGCTGCAACAGGCGTAAATCCTGATACTCGTGTCAAGGATTTAACAGAAGCAGATGTGACCGCCCTGCGGGCTCATGTAGAAAGCAACTACCAGATCGAAGGAGACCTCCGGCGCTGGGAGTCAATGAACATCAAGCGCCTGATGGATATTGGGACTTACCGCGGTCGGCGTCACCGTTTGGGCTTGCCAGTTAGAGGCCAAAGAACCCGCACCAACGCCAGAACCCGCCGGGGTGTCCGCCGAACTGTTGCGGGCAAGAAAAAAGCACCTTCCAAGAAGTAATATCTTTTTGGGAAAATTACGCTGGGGGCTGCGGGCTCCTAGCGCTTCGGGAAATTAGTTGACAGAAAAGTTAAAGAGACTCATATGGCGCGACCACAAACAGGCAAGAAATCTGGTGCAAAAAAGCAGAAACGGAATGTACCGAATGGGGTAGGCTACATCCAGTCTACCTTTAACAACACGATTGTGACTATTACTGACCTCAATGGCGAAGTCATATCCTGGGCATCAGCAGGTTCGAGCGGTTTTAAAGGAGCTAAAAAGGGAACGCCTTTCGCAGCTCAAACAGCAGCAGAAAGTGCAGCCCGCCGAGCCAATGACCAAGGGATGCGCCAAATAGAAGTAATGGTCAGCGGACCAGGAGCAGGTCGAGAAACAGCAATTAGGGCGCTGCAAGGGGCAGGACTAGAAATTACTCTGATTAGAGATGTTACCCCAATTCCTCACAACGGCTGTCGCCCTCCCAAGCGGCGTAGAGTCTAAAACGATTTGAGATTTTAGATTTTAGATTTTGGATAATGGCTAATTGCTGAAAGCCAAAAACTAATGCTTTCAACTATTGCCCCGTCCATCCAAAATCCGAAATCCGTTCAGGGGTATGCTCTGCAATCTAAAATCCAAAATCAAAAATCCAAAGTGGAAAAGGGAGGTCACTCCGTGGCGCAGTTTCAAATTGAATGTATAGAGTCTCATACTGACAAAGACCGGAGTCAGTACGGAAAATTCGTCCTCGAACCCCTCGACCGCGGTCAAGGAACAACGGTTGGGAATGCGCTGCGGCGAGTTCTGCTGTCAAATCTGGAAGGAACAGCAGTAACTTCAGTCCGCATCGCAGGTGTCAATCACGAGTTTGCCACGATCGAAGGGGTACGAGAAGATGTTCTCGAAATCCTGCTGAATATGAAAGAGGTCGTCCTCAAAACTCATTCTCAGCAGCCGCAAATAGGTAGATTGCGGATCGAAGGACCTGTCACAGTTACCGCAGATCGATTCGATGTACCTTCTGAGGTAGAAATAATCGATCGCTCTCAGTATATTGCGACTCTCTCCCCAGGCTCAGTTCTGGAAATGGAATTCAGAATTGAAAAAGGGATCGGATACCGAGCTGTAGACCGTAGTCGCGATGATGGATCTGCTTTGGATTTTCTGTCCATAGATGCCATTTTTATGCCGATTCGTAGGGTCAACTATAGTGTTGAAGACGCTCGCGTAGGCGGCACTGTCGAGAAAGACAGGCTGATTATGGAAATCTGGACTGATGGTAGCGTGACTCCTCAAGAAGCTCTGAGTCAATCTGCTCACATCCTGGTAGACCTGTTTGCACCTCTCAAAGACATCACCCAAGATTCCCTCAAACCCGAATCTCAAGGTGTAACCGATCCTACCAGCCAAATTCCGATCGAGGAATTGCAATTGTCAGTACGGGCTTACAACTGTCTCAAGCGGGCTCAGATTAACTCCGTGGCAGACCTATTGGATTATACCCAAGAAGACTTGCTCGAAATCAAAAACTTCGGGCAAAAGTCCGCAGAAGAAGTGATTGAAGCTTTGCAAAAGCGCCTGAGCATTACCTTGCCACAGGAAAAATCAGCTAAAAGTTAATCCAACGGTAATGAGTAACAAAGTTTTGATTTAGCCACGGCTAGCTCCAAAGGCCACGCTTGTGGATGAGCTTTAAATGCAAAATTTAAAACTCATAACTCAAAACTATTCACTTACCAATTACCAATTACCAATTACCAATTACCAACTGCTATGCGTCATCGCTGTCGCGTCCCCCAACTCAATAAACCCGCTGACCAGCGTCGCGCACTACTGCGCTCGCTGACCACCGAATTAATCCGTCACGGTAAAATTACTACTACTCTCGCCCGCGCCAAAGCGCTGCGTTCAGAGGCGGACAAAATGATTACTCTGGCAAAAGATGGCTCCTTAGCCGCTCGCCGCCAAGCTATGGGCTTTATCTATGACAAACAGTTAGTACACGCACTGTTTGATGCGGCAAAAGAACGGTACGGCTCACGTAACGGTGGCTACACCCGCGTTGTGCGAACTGTCCCCCGTCAAGGAGACAATTCCGAAATGGCGATCGTCGAACTGGTTTAATTCAATTTTGGGTTGGATATTTTTGATTTATGACTGAAAATCCCAAATCGGAAATCGACAACCCCAAATCGATGCAGCGTGTTGCTCTTGTCATCCAATATCTCGGCACTGACTTTCACGGTTGGCAGCGACAGCCGAATCAGCGTACAGTACAAGAAGAGATTGAAACAGCAATTTCCACTGTTCTAGAGCGTCCGGTAACGCTGCACGCGGCTGGGAGAACTGATGCGGGAGTTCACGCCGCGGCTCAAGTAGCCCATTTTGATGCCGATGGCCCAATTCCAGCTCACCGCTGGGCAAGCGTTCTCAACTCTCGACTGGCAAAAGATATTTTAATTCGAGCTTCGGCAAAGGTGGAACCTACCTGGCACGCTCGGTTCTCAGCCAGTTGGCGGCGCTATCGCTACACCCTTTATACAGACCAGACTCCTAATTTGTTTGTGCGTCCTTTTGCTTGGCATTATTATCACGCCCCTGTGGATGAATCTTTGATTCAGGCAGCTATGGTACCCCTGATCGGGCACCACCATCTAGCAGCTTTCCACCGCGCGGGGTCTGCCAGGCCCCATTCTTGGGTGGACGTACAAGCAGCAGAGTGTCACCGTTGTGGGCCTACGATCTATATCGAGGTTCAGGCGAGCGGGTTTCTGTACGGGATGATGCGGCTGCTGGTGGGTTTGCTGGTGCAGGTGGGTCGCGGGGAAAGGGCGATCGAAAATTTTACAGATATCTGGGTCAACGAACGTCGAGAATTGGTAAAATATGCCGCCCCCGCTCAAGGTTTGTGCCTGCTGCGAGTTGGCTATCAGGACTTTCCCTTTCCTCCCGAAGTTTGGTATGACACTCAGCCAAAATTAGTCATTAGTCAGTAGTCAGTAGTCAGTAGTCAGTAGTCAGTAGTCATTAGTCAGTAGTCAGTAGTCATTAGTCATTAGGTAACTACTAATATAAACTAAGGACAACTGACAACTAACAATTAAAAGCTGACAATTAAAAACTGACAACTGACAATTAAAAACTGACAACTAACAATTAAAAACTGACAACTAACAATTAAGAACTGACAACTGACAACTGACAACAGTTAACAGTTAACAGTTAACAGACAACTCACAACAAACAATGAACAAAAGTTACGTCCCTACTCAAGACTCCCTAGAGCACAATTGGTACGTGGTCGATGCCGCCGACCAACGGCTCGGTCGTCTGGCAACTGAAGTTGCCATGTACCTCCGGGGAAAACACAAACCAACTTACACTCCTTCTATGGATACCGGCGATTTTGTAATTGTCATCAATGCTGACAAAATCGCTGTTACTGGCAAAAAACGCACCCAGAAAATCTATCGTCGCCACTCTGGAAGACCGGGCGGCATGAAAACCGAAACTTTTGCGAAATTGCAAGCACGTTTGCCCGAAAGAATTGTCGAAGAAGCGATTAGAGGAATGCTGCCTCACACAGCATTGGGCAGACAACTGTTTACCAAGCTGAAGGTGTACGCTGGCCCTGAGCATCCGCACGCTGCTCAAAAACCACAAGAATTAATTGTTCACACGATTCCAGGAGGAAATGAGTAATGCAAGCAACAGATACCGGCCGCGCGGTGTACTGGGGTACTGGCCGTCGCAAGTGTTCCGTAGCACGAGTACGTTTGGTTCCCGGCACTGGGATATTGACTGTCAATGGTAAAGATGGGGATTTGTACTTGCAATTTAACCCAACTTATTTGGCCCTGGCTAAGGCTCCTTTGGAAACTTTGGGTCTGGAAAATGAGTACGATATTTTAGTAAAAGTCGAAGGTGGCGGGTTGACAGGTCAGGCTGACTCCATTCGCTTGGGTGTCGCTAGAGCACTGTGCCAATTAGACCCTGATAACCGCAAACCTCTCAAGATTGAGGGGTATTTGACTCGTGACCCGCGGGCGAAAGAGCGGAAAAAGTACGGTTTGCGGAAAGCTCGGAAGGCTCCTCAATACTCCAAGCGGTAATCGAGAGAACCAGGAACAAGTCCGAGGGAAGAGGGAAGAAGGAAGAGGGAAAAATTATCCAGATTCCATCCTCCTTTTTTTCAAGGTCTATTTCTGATCCCCGATGGGTGCTTTCACATCCCATCTGGCAAAATCACGGCGGCTGTTGGTACGCAAGTCCGAGCACGGCTAAAATGGTTGTAAAGTAAAAAAAATAGAGAGTAAAAAACAATGGCGAAAGCTGGCATTCACCCTCAGTGGTATCCCGAAGCTGAGGTTTATTGCAACGGGGAACTTGTGATGACTGTTGGTTCTACTAGACCCAAGTTGCAAGTTGATGTTTGGTCTGGGAATCATCCTTTTTATACTGGGACTCAGAAGATTATTGATACTGAAGGTCGTGTGGAACGCTTTATGCGGAAATATGGCATGACGGAAGTGGAAATGCCGAAGGCAGATGCTTCTTCTGGCCCGATCAAAATGGAAGACCCGAAAGCGGATGCTGCTAAGGCTGCTGCTAAAGGCAAAAAGAAGAAGTAGCCGGATTGTCATTTGTCCGCAGTTTGTTGAGAGTAGTTTTTTTCTACTGACAATTTACCGCCTTCGGATTGCAGATTTTAGATTGAAGACTTGCCCTTGCCAGCAGTTGAGTTGGATCGACATTCTATTCCAACTGCTCTTCAATAGACATCTCCCCAAAAGGCTAGCAAGGGAAGGCCCCATGCCTACCCCACAGGAATTATTGGAGATGTCTAATTCTAAAATCTCAAATCTCAAGTCTCAAATCTCAAATCTCAAATCTCAAATCGATTGACAGAGGACAACTGACAATGGCTGAATCTTATTTACTGGATAAATTGAAGTCGGTAGAGCAAACTTTTCATGAGTTGACTCGCCGCATGGCTGACCCGGATGTTGCTAGGGATAATTATGAGTTTCAGCGGGTAGCGAAGGCTCGATCGTCCTTAGAAGAAGTGGTCGATACTTTTGATCTGTGGAAAACCACGACTGATGATTTAGCAGGTGCGAAACAAGTTCTGAAAGAGGCTGCGGGCGATCGAGAATTGCAAGAAATGGCGGCCTTGGAAGTTGAGGAACTTGAGTCAAAATTGGAGAATTTGGAAACCCGTTTGAAGGTTTTGCTGCTCCCGCGCGATCCCAACGACGATAAGAATATTATGTTGGAAATTCGCGCGGGTACTGGCGGAGATGAGGCTAGTATTTGGGCGGGAGATTTGCTGCGCCTGTATTCGCGTTACGCTCAAACTCAAGGCTGGGTGGTGAAGTTGGTGAGCGAGTCGCTGGCGGAAATGGGTGGCTTTAAAGAGGTGATTCTGGAAGTTACGGGCGACAGTGTTTACAGCAAACTGAAGTTTGAGGCTGGGGTGCATCGGGTGCAGCGGGTGCCTGTGACTGAGGCGGGCGGCCGAGTACACACTTCGACGGCGACGGTGGCTGTGATGCCGGAGGTTGATGAGGTGGAGATTCACATCGATCCGAAGGATATTGAGATGAGTACGGCTCGATCGGGCGGTGCTGGGGGTCAAAATGTGAACAAGGTGGAAACTGCTGCGGATTTGTTTCACAAGCCGACGGGGATTCGGATTTTCTGTACTGAGGAGCGCAGTCAGTTGCAGAATAAGGAGCGGGCGATGCAGATTTTGCGGGCTAAGCTCTATGAGATGAAGTTGCGAGAGCAGCAGGATGAGGTGAAGTCCCGGCGTTTGGCTCAGGTTGGTACTGGTTCGCGATCGGAAAAAATTCGCACTTACAACTATAAGGATAATCGGGCTACCGACCACCGTTTGGGGGAGAATTTCTCGCTCAATACTGTTTTGGAAGGGGATATTGAGGGGATTATTCAGACTTGCATTTCTCAGGATCAGCAGGAACGTTTGGCTGAGTTGGCTGCTTCTACTTCTAATTGATTGGTTGATAGGGAACTTAGGCGCATTTTTGGGTGTGCCTTTGTTCTCTGATGAATTGACGGATGTAATCGGTAAAAAATGATACCAATTTCATAAAGTAGCACGACAGATCTACCCCCCCCAACCCCCCCTTGGTAAGGGGGGGCTAAGAGTTCCATCTATAGCAGGACTTTATGAAAATGGTATGAGATCTTGCACCTTTCTCAATTAGCTGTAGGGGCGGGTTCACCGACAGCCTCTCTGGTTGTAGATAGGTTAAATAAACCCGCCCTCCCCCACTGGAATCTTATCGGCAAGAACAGGAGCAAAATAAGAGAGAACTGGAAAATCAAATTGCATCTTATGAAAGCGAACTGGCTCTTAAAGAACAGCAACAGCAAAAAGCTGCTCAAACTTTAGAAGACTTGCAATTGCTACGGCAAGAGTTGCAAGAAACGTCTCAGCGAGAATCTGAAGCAAAGCAGCGGAGTGAAGCGCTCAATCAGAAAATAGCTGCTTTGAAGCGCGATCGAGATTCAATACAACAGCAATCTCGTAGGCTAGAGCAACAGCTAGAAATAATACCTAATATTAATGAACTGACCGCCGCACTAGAAGGAGCTAGGGCAGAATCAGAGCGGTTCAAAGCAGAAGCAAGGGATTGGGAAGTTTTTGTTTTAGCAGAAAATACAAGGCTAGAAGAGGAAAATGCTGACTTAGAACAAGAAAAAGTCAAGTTAAAGAGCGAATTAGATAAGTTAGAAAGCGATCTCAGTGCAGCCCAAGAGAACACTCAAACATTAGAAAATATTATTGAAGATTTAAACGTTCGGCTTCAAAATCTGTCGCAAAATTCCCATTCAGCTATACCTTGGTCTCAATTGCCAAGAATTTCAGGTAGAGAAGCTATCGGGTCTTTACAGCGTTTGGGATTCAGGAGAGATAGGCAAAATGGCGGTCACGTTTTTCTCAAACGGGTTCGGGTTGTAGAGCAAATAGATAGTTGTACTGTGCCAATCCATGATGAATTAGATTCTGGGACACTAGGTGGAATTATTCGCCAAGCAAATGTCACCCTAGAGGAGTTTTTAGATAATTTATGATCGTGTTGAATCGAAAAAAACAATTTTAATGGAGTTTAATAGGAAGTGAAATTTAGGGTACTCGAAACACTAATTGCTAGTTCTATTCTTCTATCAATTTCATCCTTGTCATCTGCTCAAAGTAATCAAGAAGATTCTACAATTCTACCCACAGGAACTTACTACTCTCAAGGAACCATGTTCAATAATTCCCGGAGAGAAATTGCACATAAAAACAATAGAATCTGTATTAAGATTGTCAAGGGCCCTGCAAATCCTTACAAGGGAGTGGAAGATATCACAATTAGCAGCGTGTCTTTTCAAAAGGGCAAATTCTATATTGATGCTACCGGAGAAGAGTTAATCTTAGAAAAAAATGGAAACGTAATAAATAGTGGTCGTGGTGGTGTATGGGAGTATAGAGGCACGTCACCAGATCCCAGGAGTCAACCTATACAGGCTCAAAAAATGGCAGAGTGTGTAGCGGCTCAAGGACGATATGTACAGAAGATGCAAGGAATATCCATCTCAGGAATTGATTTTCCCAAGCATTAACCATGATCAACATAGGTGGCGGTTAATGGGGGACTAGGCGCAAGCTAGGCTGAGCCTTTGTTCTGTGATGACTTGGCGGATGCGGTTGAGTAGGGCTTCCCAAATTGCATCGGCGATCGCCACTGGATACTTGAAATGTTCCAGGTCATACTGTACGATGATTTCTAGGGGTGCTAAGGTTTGCTGGTTTCGACAACTGGTAATTGTGGCGATCGCCTCTTGCTGCCATCTGGCAAACAGTCTATAGCTGAAAAAGGAACTGCATTTTTGTCCTTTCTGGTTCAGGTAAACGACTATTACCTGATGTTGTTTGGGGTATACTTTGACTATGCGGTTGACGGGCATTCTGAGGGCTTCGGCTGCTTCTATTTTGGAGATTTGCCAGCACTGGGGTTTGAGCCAACCGGAGGCTGTAAGGCTTTGACGTGTGTGGCGTGTCTTGCGATTCATTTTGCTCTCCCCGACCGATGATAAATAAAATTACGATTTTAAAAGTATTTACAGAATAACTGGTAAATTTTTAGCTGTCAAGCACGAAAGACAAATTTGTTGGTAGATAAGTAAACTAGGAGTTGTGTTTATCTGGTGACTAATACTGTGGACTCAGAAGCTAAGAAAAAACTGAGCGAAGTTGTGAAGCTAGCGCGTGGCGACCTGAGTTTTAGCGCTTTTGGTAGGCTATTGGGAGTCTCTGGTGCTGCTGTTCAGTATTGGGAAAAAGGTCAGGTGCTCCCGGATACGAAAAATTTGACTCAGATTGCGGCAAGAGCGGGCTTTACGATGGAAGAGTTAATGGCTCATCTCGAAGGCAAACCAATGCCGGAACCTGTCAATACCAACGAGCTGCTTAAGAAAATTCAATGTATGCCGATTAGTGAGTTAGCAGTGATTGGTAGAGCTGTGATGGATAGACTCGCGGCGGCGGCTGAGTCTTCTGGGTAAGCACAGTTGAATGGATCGAAGGTGCGATCGCCCTTAAAAATTTTTACCACTCATGGTCATAACAAAGTCAGTAGTTTGTCAAGAAAAAGTATACTTTAACTCAAAATGTATGCTTCTCCGAAAAAGACATGATTGGATATGAAGTTGATAGCAGCGACGTAGCTTAAGTCAGATTTCTAAGGTCATTGATTTTGTTATTCAAGTTATCATTGTGGGGTCTACTATTGTATGTCTTGGAAAGCCTGGGGAGCTTGTTGAAAAACGAAGAGCGAAAGAGGAATTACGGAAAACGATTCCTCGTCCCCAGGCTTTGCCTCCTGTGAAGCTGCGATAAGCGAGGCAGAGCAAGAGTGATATGGGTTCCCAGGCAGAGCCGGGGAACCAGTGAATATGGGTTCCCAGGCAGAGCCGGGGAACCAGCTTGCATCAGCTAAGATATCCTAGTTTTTAGCCGCCCCAAACTTTCTTTAAAACATCTTCAGGAGAGATGTCCGCCATCTTCCCAGTAGGAGATTTAATGCCCAAAAATCGATCGCTCTTAGGTAACAATTTTGCTGGATCGGTGGGGCCGAACAAAGCTATTGTATAAGTTTGAACCGCTACAGCTAAGTGCATGGGCGCACTATCTGTACACATCATCAAATTAGCCGCAGCAATCATGGCGGCTAATTTGCCAACATCATCGGGTGATGTCACTTTCACCTGGGGACACAACTTGATTAGTTGGGCCACAAAACCAGCATCTTCTGGCCCTTGAACCACCACCACTGGTAAATTTGGCTGTCGCTTTTGACAATCTTCTATTATTTGCTTCCAATTGTCGATCGGGTAAATTTTGTCAATACCTTTAGACACAGCTAACTGACTAGAACCGCCGTGAATTAAAATGTAACCACTTTCTTTAATCCCCAACTGTTGCTGTTGGGCTTCCGCCCACTGAATGTCCTGTTTTGGTACATTAATTGCGATCGCAGGACACGGATTTTTAATGTTGAATCCTTGCAGCAAATCGTGGTACATTGAAGCTGCGTACTGTTGTGTTTTCAGCGGTACGGGATTGGTGAGAAATAAACTATTGTTGCTTCCGGCATAGCCAACTCTCTGGGGAATGCCCGTCAGCCATAGCAAAAGTCCGACTGTCCAACGCTGACCCAGGGAAATTACTGCTTCGTATTCGCGATCGCGAATTACACCTAGCAAATTACCCCAATCCGCCATCGCATTCCGGTCTTTGAAATTGTAAGTCAAGACTTCTTTGACAGACTTGCAGACTCGGTAAGCACTTTTTGCCCTCGGTTCCACCATGACATCAATTTGAGCATCGGGATAACACTGTTTGAGGTCATCAAGAGTGGGAAAAAATAAAATTTGGTCGCCAATTCCACCAGGGACAAGTGCTAGTATTCGCATCATAAACGATCGGACTATTATTTATACAAAGTAGCTCTCAGCGATCGGCTTTCAGCTATCAGCTTATAGTATTTCTAGACCTTAAAAGCTACGGGCTGACAACTAAACCACTGATTGAAGAGTACAGGACGCTCTTATTATATATATGTAGTTGGGTTAAAAACGGTTAGTAAATGCACTTATTAATTCCTGCGGCGGGTTCGGGGCGACGGATGGGTAGTCAGCGGAACAAACTGCTGCTGACTTTGGTGGGAAAACCTTTGTTGAGTTGGACTTTGGCGGCGGCTGAGGCTTCGGGGCACATTACCTGGATTGGTATCATGGGCCAGCCTGATGATTTTCCCGATTTTGAAGCAATTTTGAGCGATTTATCTTTGACTAAGCCTGTGAAACTGATTCAAGGTGGTGCCACCAGGCAAGAGTCAGTTTACAACGGTTTGCAGGCTTTGCCTGCTGAGAGCGATCGAGTGTTGATTCACGATGGGGCCCGATGTTTGGCAACTGCTGAATTGTTCGATCGCTCCTCAGAGGCACTTTTGAGCTGTCCCGGCTTGATTGTTGCCATCCCGGTCAAGGATACGATTAAGGTGGTGGATGAGCATCGAATTGTGCGAGACACACCGGAAAGGAGCAATTTGTGGGCTGCCCAGACTCCCCAAGGATTTGAAGTGCAATTATTGAAAAAGTGTCATCAAGAAGGCCGAGAGAAAGGTTGGGAAGTTACTGATGATGCCGCTTTGTTTGAAAAATGCGGCTTACCAGTGCGAATTGTGGAGGGAGAAGAGACTAATTTGAAGGTGACAACTCCCGTTGATTTAGCACTAGCTGAATTTATTTTGCGACAGAGAACACTGACAGTTGACAGGTGACAGTTGGCAGTTGGTAGTTGGCAGTTATTACCAATTACCAATTACCAATTACCAATTACCAATTACCAATTACCAATTACCAAATCTAAAACCGATAGTGTTATCCTATAAATATCATAGCTGGAAATAAACATATGATTTCTGTTGTGCCGATCGCACCACCGTTAACCCTAGGCGAAAAGCGAGTGGTGTTTAGAGATATTAGTTGGGAGGGTTATCAACAACTGCTCAAGATTTTTGGCGATAGACGAGCGGCTAGATTGATATTCGATCGAGGGACTTTAGAAATTACCATGCCTTTAGAACAACACGAATTCTCCAGATGCTTAATCGAACGACTGATTATTATTTTGGCTGTAGAACTAAGTTTGAAGATTAAAACAATGGGTTCAACAACCTTAGATCGATCGGACCTAGAACGCGGTGCAGAACCAGACAATGCCTATTACATCCAAAATCAGCCCCTCGTAGCCGGTCGTACCGTAGATTTAGCCACAGATCCAGCACCCGATTTAGTAGTAGAAGTAGATATCACCCATACTGATATTAATAAACTAGCTCTCTATGCTAGTATGGGAGTACCGGAGTTTTGGAGATACAATGGTAGAGAATGGCGGATTTATCAGCTAGAAAACTCTGAGTATTTAGAAGTGTCTGTCAGCCCCACTTTTCCGATTCTCCCCAAAGAAAAGCTCTACGAATTTTTGGCAGCAGCGCAGTTAGATGAGGTAGAAGCAGAGGTGAATTTCCGCAACTGGGTGAGAGAGATGGTAAAATCTAAGTAGCGAATCTATTGCAAATTTGATGTTTCATAATTGTCAATTACCTGTTTAGGAACTGCCAAGATGCCCGTTCCACAAGAAAATTCAGTCGGGAGCATCCCGAATTTGCAAATATATCTGTAGGGGCGAAGCATGACCGCAGTAAATCTCTCGTTTCACTATTTCTCAATAAAAAGCTCGCTCGACGTTTTAAAGGATACGACTTTGATGGCAATGGCTACGTTGAGAAAACAGATTTCGAGCAGGCCGTTGCCAAGATGTGCGAGGCATTTGGTCATGGTCCTGATTCCGCAGCGCGACAGCGGTTATATGACCTCACCATGCAACTTTGGCAGCGTCTTGTCACCACTGCCGATGCCAATGCAGATGGTCGTATCAGCGAAGCCGAATACAAGAATGCATTTGCCAACAGTATGCTTGTAACCCCTGAAAACTTTGAGCAAGGCTATCGGCCGTTTTGCGAGGCGGTTCTGGACATCGTGGATGTCGATGGCGATGGTCGTCAAAGTCTAATCGCATTACACATGTTGCTGAGTTTCGGATGATGCCATCAAATCAACCGGAAATGGTGCAGCGAACAACCGCTCAACTCGATCTGGCCTGATTATTCAAATCGCGATCGCAACCAGGCTCTGCTTTATTCTTATTAATTGGAGAAGCAAACATTTGACAAACAAACGACTTTCACAGAAGCTTACGATCGCGGTGGCAAATTTAGAATGTATCGCCACAACCCTGTCTTACAAGATTATTTATTAGTCAGTTCCACCAGCATCGAAATGGATTTGTATCAGAAAACAGATAATGGCGAATGGGTCATCATTAACTATAAAGAAGGCGACACCATACAATTAAAAAGCATTAACCTTAGCTTTGCGATCGAACAAGTCTATCGTGGTCTAAACCTCACCCTAGAATCTGAATCAACTATCTAATCGGAGGTTTTTGCGGGTGCGGAGCGATCGCAAAAACGTCTTTACTCGTATAATTGGAGGTGCAAACATTTGACAAAACAAGGAAACCCTTATGGAATGGAACCCCGAAACAACCTGGGTTTTTGCAGTCGGTCTTCTGGAATGGGAGGATTCTGAAACCTTTTCCCCTTTTCCCGATGCGGTTGAAGGACGATTTGACGCACAGTTGGTAGATTTTTTTCGCGAAAGTGGGGTTCCAGATCAGCAAATTATCTATTTGCAAGACAAAGAGGCTACCTTAGAAACTATTCGGGAAAGTTTACCCGAATTTTTGTCTAATACGGATGAAGATCACCTGCTGATTTGGTATTTTACCGGACATGGTGGCTGGGATTCTGACACGGGCGAATATTACTTTTACAACTACGACGCGCAAGCTGACGATACGGAAACACATTGGGCAATTTCTTCGATCTTTGATGATATTGAGGAAAACTTTAATGGATCGAAAGCCTTACTTTTGGCGGATTGCTGTTATTCCGGCGGGTTGATTGATGAAGTGAAACTTCGAGATACTGAGATTTCCTATGCCTGTGTCACCTCTGCCTATGCCCACAACACTTCAACGGGAGAATGGACTTTTACGGCATCGTTATTAAAGGGATTGCAGGGCGATCCGGTGGTGGATTTAGATAAAGATGGGATGATTACGCTGTACGATTTTGCTCGCTATGCTGAGTTAGAAGTAGCATTTATCGAGGATCAAAAGTCGATGTTTATCACGACGAATCACTTCGATCCGCAAATGCAGTTATCGATTGTTGAAGGAGATAGCGATCCGCATTTTGGCAGGCGCGTAGAAGTCGAATACGAAGAAGAATGGTACAAAGCTAAAATCTTGGATAGGAATGAAGACGACGAGTTTTTAGTGTATTATATCGCCGATCGTACCGAAGAATGGGTGACGGGCGATCGCATTAGTCCCTACGAACCCGAAATGTATGAGATTGGTTCATCTGTGGAAGTGCTAAATGAGGACGAGGAGTGGTGTCCTGCGACGGTGAAAAAAGCTTGGTATGGCTTACACTATATCAGCTACGATGATTATGATGAAATTTGGGACGAGTGGGTTGGGGGCGATCGTATTCGAGAATTAGAGTAAATTACTCACCGACAATCAGGTGCGGTGATTCTTGATATTACCAGAAATCAGGAGACGGCAGTGCCGTATCCCTACAATACTAATAATTCTTGTGGAACAGGCATCTTGCCTGTTCGAAGCTGGCGTTGGTTTCTCATGAAGGGTTGATCGGAAACTCGCCCCCAATATCAACCTCTGCGGCACTTGTAACTAAATCCAAAAATGCAAACACAGCCGGAATTAACAACCCATCCCGCAACACAGCCACCCCAATTACCCTCTCAAAATCCTTTGGCAAACTGCAAACTTTTACCTTGGCTGGTATCGGTTCCGCCGCCAAACGTGGCAGAATTGCTGTACCCAAACCTTGCACCACCATACTGACAATAGTTGAATCTTCGCTGAGTTCGTAAGCGATATTTAAGGGAAACTCTGAAGTTGCCAAATACTTGCGAAGTGGTATCGAACAAGCCGTTTCCGGCGGCTGCAAAATCAGCGGATAAGCAGCTAATTCTTCCCAAGAAATCTTAGCATTTAGTAATTTGGCACTTGGTGGCAGTAATACAATATATTTATCTCGTAAAATTTCCCTTGTTTCAAATTCATTGGAGATGGGAAGAGAGACAAAGCCGATGTCTGCTTTGCCCGATCGCAAAGCCTCTTCCACAGCCTGGGTATAATAGACTTCGGTGATGCTGACGGCAATCTTGGGAAAGCGATCGCGAAATTTGGCTATAATACCAGGCAGGATATGAGTTGCGACACTCCGAAACGTAACTATCCGCACCTGGCCACCCTGCAAACCTTTTTCTAAATCCGCTTCTTTCAGCATCATTTCTAAGGCGCGGGCTATTTGATGTCCATGAATCAACACCCTTTCTCCCACAGGTGTCAGTTGAGCACCATGTCGCCCCCGATGAAATAGCTGCACTCCCAATTCGGTTTCTAAAGTGGCGATGGCGTGGCTGACTGCTGACTGGGAAAGTTCTAATTGCAAAGCTGCTTCGCTAAAGTTTGCACAGTCTGCTACTGCTATTAAAGCCTGAATTTGAGAGAGTTTCATCCGCCGCGTATTGATTTCTTTCATATAACCAATAACTGATATGTCTAAATGTATTCTGGAATTTCATGAGACTTTTTACTCCTACCCCTGTAGTTCGCGATCGGCAATTCATGGCTTAAACCTCAAAGTACCCGCCGGGAAACGTTGCGGGCTAATCGGTCAAAATGGGTGTGGCAAAACTACATTTTTTCTATTAGCAAATGGCTTGTATCAACCGCAGCGGGGAATCATTAGCTGGGAAGATGAACCCTTCCGCTACGATCGCAAATATTTGATGCAATTGCGCCAACAAATCGGGCTGGTATTTCAAAATCCTGAACATCAATTAGTTGCTTCGACGGTGGAAGAGGATATCTCCTATGGGTTGTACAATTTGGGTTTGCCCCAACCGGATATTGCTAGAATGGTTCAGGAGGCGATCGAGCAATTTGATTTAACTGAATTAGCTACTCAACCAATTCACAATCTCAGTTTAGGACAAAAAAAGCGCGTGTCGATCGCTGATATCATGGTTCTCAAACCCAAATTACTGCTATTAGATGAACCTACAGCCTATCTCGATCCACGCCATACGGGACAACTCATCGGTTTACTCCAAGAAATTCACGCCAGTGGTACTACAATTCTCTTAGCAAGTCACGATCTAGATTTTATTTATCGCTGGGCTGATTGGGTGTTTGTGATGGATGGGGGACAACTGATTTTAGAAGGAACACCGGAAAGCGTTTTTGCTCAACGGGAGGTTTTGGAAAAATTGCAGCTTGGTGTACCGCTGGCCATCGAGTTGATGGAGCAAATGAGGGCTATGGTTGAGAAAGATGATAGCTCACAAATGCACACTTTTGAGCAATGGCAACAACAAATTTTACAAAAGTGGCGACTTTAGTTATTGGTTTTTGGTTCTGGGTGATTGATTATTGGTTTCCGAAATTGATGTTAGGTGGGATTTTTATCACTCAAAAACCACTGTTTTATTCCCATAAACTAACACCCGGTTACGCAAGTGCGATCGCACGGCTCTGGCTAAAACTATCCGTTGTGACATACTCCCACGTCAAGCCGAGTACAGCTATGACGTGGGCATCTTTGCAGCCCTACTAAGGGTATACAAAATTTCCTTCTGGTACGCTTCATCCATAGTTCCTAGTCTATCTGGACAAGCAATCAGGAGAGTTGCTGTAGGAAGTGTCATACAAAGTCAAAGTCCTGTAGATTAGTGTGGCTCGCATTTTTGTCAACTCTCAAACAGATTAATCTGCTACTCTTTCGGAGACTTCACCTTCGCAAATGGTGAGTTGCGAAGGCTGACATCGTTTGATAATTATACTAAGTCTTTTTGCTCCTTCGCTTTCCAAGTCTTCGATATAGCCTGGAGTATGGATTAAGGCTTCTTTATCGCTGTCAAAGGGACCAAAATAGTAAGTGCAGCGGGGAAAATTGGTAATAATTTCTACCCACCATTTTTCTTGTCGTTGACTGTGGGTGGGCTGGGCAAGGAGAGACAAGACTACAACGCATATACAGAATAAATAAAATCCGAGCATTGTTCTTCTTCGGGTAGATTTATGTATTATTTAAATTTACCAAGGCAATTTAGGCGATCGAATCAACCTCTGTGCTGATTTTGAGTCAATTGAATCACGCACCCGCCCCACTTTGCGTGTAATCTCCAATCCGGTAGCATCTGAATTATTCATCCCTCTATTCTCTCCCTCTGTGTCCTCTGTGTTCTCTGCGGTTAAATTATTCCGATGCTACCAAAAACGATATAATCTCAAATCTAAAGCAAAACCCGCCTGTGCGGGTTGTTTGCTTGTTGAAAAATTCTCTTTTGCCAAAGCCGGTTACTAGGTACTAGCTCAGAAGGCTGAAGCTTAGGACTTACCTTTGGGGAAATGGTCAATCCCAGCCCAACCATAAAAAACCAGTTCGTTGTTTTGGACTCGACACCTGTCTACTCGCAGTTGAGTGCCTTCGAGAGCAAATTTGTCTAAATCTAGCAAGTTGTTGACGTGGGCAATTATCGCTTTGCCCAAGTTGACTGCTTGCTCGTCACCGCCGTAAGTAACGCTCACAAATTGGATTTTACGCCGTTCCTCTACTTGCAGTTGAGCAGTAATATCTATTTTGACAGGTTCGCCAGCATCGCCTACGGTAATTTCGGACTGAAGCCGAATCGATTTATCGGCACCGAAGCTGACTTCGGTGTTTTGAAAATGCAGAGACTGGTCTTGATAATTGAGCCGTTGCAGTTTTTCAACTACAAAAGGCGTATTGAATGAGGTGGTTAAGTCTGATTGGCTCAAAACTACTCGCATATTTGCCTGGGTAGGCTGTCGTAATTTAACTTGACCTGCAAAAATTGCCCCAAAATCAATGGAGAGTGCTTGCAAGTAGAGTTCCATTACTTCGATGCGAAGACCGTTGTACATTAACATTCCTTTGCCAATGAAGTCGAAACCGTCGATGCTTCCCTGCAAGAGTTTGGCTACAGGTTCGACTCGGATATTGGCTTGGGCCTGTTCCGAACGCTTGAATAAGGCCGCAATCGCAGCTCCTGCTACTTTGCTGACAAGGCGATCGCCACTTTGACCTTGAAAGGATGTACCGCTAAACAAAGCTGCTACCATTTATTCGTTTGCTCATCTACATTGGCTATTATAACCCCCTATTAAGAAATGTTAAAATAGCTTGTGCTTATGTACATTATAAGAATGAATTGTTTTTTGGATCTGTTTGGAAAATAAGACTTGGACTACGCCAAGGTGCAGAGCCTTCTTGAATGTTAAAGGCTCAGGGGGGTGCCTTGGAGACAAGCTCGATCGAGTAATGCTCCATCCCAGAGGGTGTGTTCGATCGCAGCACAGAGCAAATTAGCACCTGTGAGATTAGCGCCACGCATGACGGCTCCATTCAGGATAGCTTCTTCCAAGTCTGCACCGGACAAATCTGCGCCGGACAAATTGGCATGACTCAAATCTGCGTGGTGCAAAATTGCCCTCGCCAAATTCACAGCCCGCAAATCGGCACCACGAAAATCGACACCGCTCAAATCCAAATTCCCCATCGTCGCCCCAGCCAAAAAAGCTCCCCCAAAACTGGCGTCACCAACTTGAGCATTCCCAAAGTAGACTCCGCGCAAGTCAGCATTCCGAAAATCTGCTCCTCGCAAGTCAGCGCCGCTCAAGTCAGCGCCTCGCAGGTTGGCCCGCAAGATGGCGCGCTGCAAATTCGCACCAGCGAGATTAGCTCCACTCAAGTTAGCTTGAGACAAATCGGTATCGGCGAGCTCGGCTCCCGATAAGTCAGCGCCAGCTAAATTATAGCCGGACAGCAATTTAATTTTGCCTTGGCAAATGGCTTCTATGTTAGTCATTACTTATATGGTCATTGGTCATTGGTTATTGGTCATTGGCATCGCTGAGCCCTTCGACTACGCCAGCGGTGCCGCGTAGCGTCGAAGGGTCATTGGTTATTGGTCAATTTAAGATGCTGAAGTTACCGAGGGAGTGCGATCGCCCGCATCCTCCAACCAGACATTAGGTAGTTGACTAGGACGACTTGGTAATTCCATCAAACCCATTTCTGCCAACCTGACGACGTTGCCGAGAGTATCTACTAAGGCTGGATCGAAACGACTGCCACTAATTTCCCGGCACTTTTCCCAAGCTGCTGTCAAACCCAAGGCTGGACGATCGCCCCGCCCTTGAGTCCACTCTTGAAAACAGGCAACCAAGCCCAAAATCCGGGATGCGATCGGTATTTCTTCCCCTCGCAAACCGTCTGGCCTACCGCTACCGTCCCAGTGTTCCAGTTTATGCTTGACAATTTCGGCTACGGGTGATAGTTCCGGCATGGCTTGCAACAGTTGGGAACCGATGAAACTGCGATCGCGCCAAAATGTTAGAGTCTGTTGGTCAAAGCGATCGGGAGTTTGAGTAAACACCTCATTGGGGGCGGAAACTAACCCGACTCGAAACAGCAATCCCGCCAACCGCAACCGCCGCAACTGCAAAGCTGGCAAATCGAGAAGTTGACCCAAAGTTTCCGACAATGCCGCCACTTGCAAAGACGCGGTGGGATTTGCGGTATCGCGTTCATCCACGCGCTGGGCCATCCGCAGAAAAGCTTGAAGTTTATTGGCGTTCAAGTTGCGACTCACGCGCAGGGCTTGACCTTCCAATTCCCATAAGTCACGGGTTTGGCGGTTAATAGCCACCATTTGCTGCTGAGAACTTTGCAAGTAAGTCACGATCCGCGACACTACCCCGCTAATGTCTGCTAGGGGTGGGCCTACGGTGGTGAGGATTTCTCCGTAAAGTTGCAGCAGTTGGTCTGCCAAAGCCTTATCGTAATGTCGCGTTTGTTCTATAAAAATTTTTGCAGCCTCCGACACCAAAGATTGGTCAAAGGACCACAAGCCGTAGAATTTTCTTTCTATATCGATTTCTGGCTTACCTTGGGGCTGGTATTCTTGGTGTGAAAGTTCGCGACAAAGCACCATGGCTTTGTAGGTTGGGGCGAGGATAATTAAATTCCATTCCTGGATTATGGGGTCGATCGGATCGAGATTTATTAAAGATACATTTTCTAATTGACCGGTTTTGTGGTTGGCAAAACCGCTGTCGGCTACTGCACCGATGACAACCCGTCGAGAGGCCTTAGCAATATCAAAGTAGCGATCGGCTTCTTGCAAATACCATTTTCCCTGCTGGAATGTCACCAACACTAGGGGTTTGATTTCTAGTTCTCCCCCCCCACTGGTTTGCAAGATGTGGTCTTCTAGGGCGTGACACAGTGCTACTAAGGTATTTTTGAAATAAACGCCGTAGCTAGAAGGCAGTTTATTGTCGGGAAGTGTAGCTTGTAATCTGGCGAGAGTTGATTCTGGATTCATTACAAAAGGCGGTGCCGGCTTCTTAATTCATTGTAGCGGGCGATCGCACTTCTGGAAAATATCAAATTTTCGAGAGGGAAATTTGGGATTTTTCACCCCCAAATATAAGCTTTCCAACGCCCTGGCTGATAGTGGAGCCAGCTAGCGAGCGCAACTTTTTCTACAATCTGTGTCTTTTGCTGATGTGTTTTCCAGGGGAAACCTGTCTTGAGGAAGACTCCAGACAACTTAGCGATTATCTACTTTTTTTAAAACCATACTGGTAAATAAAACCGTGATTCAACCAGAGCGGAGTTTAGGGGAACAGGCGATCGACAAAGTAGTTGAAATTGCAATTTCTAGCCAATTTGACGAATCAGAAAGTTTGTCAGTCAACGTCCAAACCCAACCTATACAGAAGACGCAGATACCCGACTTATTTTAAAATAAGTCGGGTATCTTAACTTGGCTTAAGGAAAGTTCCGTTACCAAACTCAATCCTCTGCAAAAATAAGGTACGGATATAAATTAATATCAATCAAGGGGAGCGATCGTTCGAGTGGCGATCGCTCCCTTTATTGATATTTATTAAGCCCATTTTCCAAAAAACAGCATAGCCACAGCCCCGACTTCTGCAAGAAATCGGGGCTTTAAAGTGTGATATATATGCCAGGAGTAATTCCTATTGCTCTCCAAGCTTTTTCAGATCTAAAACAAGTTTGTGTTATCGACCTTGTGACTCAGAAACATCTGCTATCAAATCATCTTTATCAACTTTCGGCACAAAATCAGGTCGTTCTTTGGATTCCCAACCGGGGGGGCGCTTGGAGTTGTACCAAGCAATGGAGCCAATACTAACCGCAGCCACAAATCCAACACCAAGAACTGCGAGGGGAATCATTAGGTTGCTATCTACCATTTTGTGCAAATCCTTATTTACTCTACTTATTTAGTATCTTATCTGCTAAGCGCCCTAACTCAATGTATCTCAAGACAGAAAAAGTGTGGGAATTGAGATGGGAGAATTATTCCCACGGCTGAATCCGGGGCACCGGACTCCTTTGGTTTCGGTGATAATGTTGAGATGTTGGAAATTGGAGCTAATTTTATTATGCTGTTGTCGATCGCATTGTTATTAGTCGCCAGTTTCGCGATCGGTGCTTTACCACTAACGGGTTGGGCGGTGAGAGTCTTTGCGGGAAAAGATTTGAGGGTATTGGGTACCGGCAATATTGGCGTGTCAGCCGCTTTCATTCACGGCGGAAAGGTAGCGGGAATTGCTGCGGTGTTGGCGGAAATTGCCAGAGGTATGATACCAGTTTTGGCGGGGCGATTTTGGTTCCCCGATACACCTGCACTCGCACTCGCGCTGTTAATTCCTCTAGTTGCGGGCAGATATGCGATCGCCCGTGGAGGAGGAGTCACCAACGCTGTTTGGGGTATTTTCGCATTTTCCCCAGCGGTGGCTATCACAGCGGGCATTTTTGGGTTGCTGGTGTGGCGTTTGGCTGAGGTTGTGTGGGGTAAGGGCGATCGAGCGCGGCTGTTTGCTTCCCGTTGCGGATGTCTGTGCACCCCAATCTGGCTTTGGCTATGGCGACAAAATACCACAGAATTTTTAGCAGCGGCAGGATTAGCCTGTTTACTGTTCACAATTAGTCTGCGTCAGGGTGATGATATGGCCTTATCTAAATCGGAAAAATTGCTTTCTCTGGATAACTCATTAGATGCGAAAGTCTGTGGCGATAAAGCTGCGAAATTGTCTCTACTGAAACGAGCCAAATTTAATGTACCTCCGGGTTGGATATTATTGCAAGGCAATCCCAATCTAGCCCCAAGGGGGGAAAGTCAACCCCCCCCTACCCCCCCCAAGGGGGGAAGTCAACCCCCCCTTACCGCCTTGGGGGGAAGTCAACCCCCCCTTACCCTCTTGGGGGAAAGTCAACCCCCCCCTACCCCCCCCAAGGGGGGAAAGAAAGAGGGAAGAAAACGTGAGGAATTGTCAATTTCTGATGCTGTAATCCAACATCTCACATCCCAAATTCCCAATCAGATGATTGCGCGCTCTTCTGCTGTAGGAGAAGACGGCGATATTAGTTCCGCAGCCGGACAATATCAAACTATTGGCCCTGTTTCAACGGCAGCTCAATTGCGGGAGGCCATTAATTGTTGTCGCCAGTCTTATTGGACTTCCGAAGCAGTGGCTTACCGTCGCCAGCGACAATTGCCTGATACCCAAATGGCTGTTTTAATTCAGCCTTATATTGACGGCCAAGTTGCGGGAGTCATGTTCACCCGCAATCCTTTAGATGGTGGTTCTCAGGTAATTATTGAAGCTTTACCGGGAGGAGCAGAATCAGTTGTTGGCGGACAAATTACTCCGGTTCATTTGGAAATTGATTTTAGTACATCTGAGTCACTACAAGCAAGTTTTATTAAACTTGAAAATAATTCATTTATTGCTCATTCGATTGTAGCAGAATTGGTAAAACAAGCGCAAGCAATCGAAGAATTTTTTCATGGGATACCGCAGGATATTGAGTGGAGTTGGGATGGTGAGCAAATTTGGATTTTACAAAGTCGCCCGATTACTAATTTGCAGCCCTTCTGGACGCGAACTATTGCCGCTGAAGTGATTCCCGGTGCAATTCGTCCGCTAACTTGGTCGATTAATCGCCCGCTGACTTGTGGAGTTTGGGGAGAAATTTTTCAGGTGGTTTTGGGCGATCGCGCTGCTAATTTAAACTTTAATGAAACTGCGACTTTGCTGGGTTCTCACGCTTATTTTAATGCTACTTTGTTGGGCGAAATTTTTCGGATGATGGGATTACCGGAGCAGGGTTTGGAATTTTTGCTGAGAGGGCAAAAAATGGGCAAGCCACCTTTGGGGAAGATTTTGCCGTCTTTGCCCGGTTTGTGGCGTTTGGTGCAGCGAGAGAGGGCGCTCAATGGAAAATTTAAGAGCGATCGTACTGGTATTTTTCTACCTGCAATCCAAAAATTACAGAAGTCAGAAGTCAACCCCCCTCTACCCCAAGTCAACCCAGGGCTGTTTCATTCTCAGATAAATCATCGTTTTGTAGGGGTAGTGGATGGTGCGTGCCTACCCTCTTCGTCCACTGGTGAGATGGGGGCGGGCACGGGGGCACCGCCCCTACAAGAGAATGAAACAGCCCTGCCCCTACCCCCCCCAAGGGGGGAAAGAAGAGGGGACAATACCCAAGATTTAATGGGATTGTTGGAGAGAACCGAGCAAATTCAGGAGTGGCTAAAACCGATTACTTACTACAATATATTAGGTCCGATCGGCCTGGCAATTCGTAAAGCAATTTTTCGGGTTCCCGACGAATGGTTAGACAATGATAATGCACCGGAAATTGCATCGGTACGAGCTTTACAGCACTTAGCCCAAAAGTTGCGACAAGCTGCGATTTCGCAATCGGATGAAACGATTTCAACTGCAAAATTAGCCCAGATATTTGCTGAAAGTTCTGCTTTACAAGCGGAATTTGACCAGTGGCTTGATACTTACGGATATTTGAGCGAAGTGGGTACGGATATTGCTGTTGCTACTTGGCGCGAACAACCGGAAGCTTACCAGAAGTTGCTCCTAACTATGGCACAAAAATCGGTGGTAACTAATTTAGATGCCAAACAAAAATTAGGGTTGACTTTTTGGCAGAAATGGCGATTAGATAAATGTCAGGAAAGAGCGAGAGTCAAAAATGAAATTAGCCAAGTCTACGCCCGGTTGTTGGCTCATTTGCGCTGGACTTTTTTGGCCATAGAAGCTGGGGGCTTAGCCATGGGTGTATTTCAGGAAGCTGGGGATATCTTTTATTTGGAATTTGGGGAGATTCAGCAGTGGATACGCAGTGGCGATCGTGTTTCGTTTCAGGATACGATTAGCCAAAGGCGCGCACAGTTAAAAGTCGATCGCCTCCGCCCGATTCCTCCTGTAGTATACGGTAATCTACTGCCCAATTCTCAGGAAAAGACGAGAACACCAGCGACATCCACAACTAAAATCATCCAGGGAATTCCCGCAAGTATCGGCCGTGTCGAAGGCTTGGTCAAGATTTGTCGCACCGTGACTACAGATTTAGGAGAAAATGCGATCGTAGTAGTTCCTTACACCGATGCAGGTTGGGCTCCGCTGCTATTAGGAGCAACAGCAATTATATCTGAAGTTGGCGGCCAACTATCTCACGGAGCAATTATCGCTCGCGAGTATAAAATTCCCGCAGTCATGAATATTCCAGAAGCTACAACTCGCTTCCGAGACGGTCAAAAAGTGCGAGTAGACGGATATCTGGGCACTGTAGAATTGCTGGAATAAACGGAAAGAAAAATGTAAAAATTCATACATTCTGTAGGGGCGGGTTCCACCAACAATAATTGCCCAAAACAAACAATCTCGCAAACCCGCCCCCACCCCACAAAAAACCTTTCCTAAGCCTTTAAGAAATTTTGAACAACATAGTTGCCCACATTTCTGCCAGAACTTAAACCATCCACGTTAGCACTCATGAAATGGATGCCTCCGTAAAGGCGACTCATACCCGATTCATCCGCAGCTTCGGCAAAGTTGTCAAAAGTTCGCAAAGTGTTAACAGTTTTATCTCCCTTGTCCGCAAACCCAAAATCCGAACCAAATACAGAGTTCATGACAGGTTCTGCCGCACCGCTAAAGGTACTGTGACCCGACGTGTACTCAGGGAAGGGCGGAGTTACCAGCAGCGGAGTCCACTGGGGGTCGGCTATGGTGTTGGGGTTGTTGTCCGTATCAGCTTGGCGAATGGCTGTGACCGGCCGCCACAGCTTGTACTGGTACTTGGCATCCCAGGAACTAATAGCTGCATCGGCTTCGGCAATATTTAGCAGGGCGAACAAGCGGGCGGTATCTTCGAGGGAGTTACCCGTCAGGGCCGATGCGTCTTGGGCGATTTGGTTCCAGTGGCCAGGAGGGGTAAAAGTACCTGCACCGTTGGCCCAAAATTTAGCAATGACTGTCTGGTCCGGGGTCCGCGTGAGACTGTCAATTTTGCCGATTTCTTTGACATAGTTCACTTCCTCTGCGTACTGGGTACTGTCGAGGGCGGGAGGGCCGGCAGGACGGAATTGGGAACCGCTAGTCATCGCAAAGGGAGTCACATCTGGCCACTGTGGCAGCAAGGCGGAAGCCAAAGCGGGGGGCGTCGGCACCCAAGTTCCGGGGTCAGTGGTGGGGGTGTATGGCACTACTTTGGTTGCACCGTCTGTACTCCGCCAACTAATCATGTTGTCGGCAACCTTTTCTCCCAGGGCGATGCCGTCGTCTTTGGATTTGCCGTCGGGGATTTTGGCTAGAGACGATGCGTAGGCTTCATTGAATTTGACTGCTTGGGCTGGGTAAAGGCTGACTAACACGCGGTGGGCGGCCGCCGCCGTGGCTGCTTCTTCTGATGCGCCCGGTGGTGCATCTATTTGCACGCGGTAAGGGCTATATTTTTTACTGATGGAGTTAACAGCGTCGTAAATGGCTGCGTGAACCATTGCCATGTTGCGCGCAGCGAGGGGAGGTGCTGTGCTGGCTGTCCGCACCGCATCGAGGAGAGTGGTATTCCAGTCTGTGACAGCGTTTCCTAATATGTGAGTTGTGAAGTTGTTGGGGTTGATGGTGCTACTGTTGACTCCTGGTAATACTGCTAAATACTCTCCCGTAAGTTTGTCTTGGATTACGGTGCTGTTGCTGTTAGCACCCGCGCCTTGCTGGATGTTTAAATCTTCAAAGGTGAGGCCGTTTAGCAATCGAATTTTGTCATTCCCGTTGCCGAAATCGCTGATGTAGTCTGCTGTGGCTAAGGTTGTGCCTCCACTGCCTTTGGCAATGGCAAATATATCATCGCCCTCCCCACCGGTCATGGTATCGCCCTCTAGACCACCGTAAATGATATCGTTGCCGGAGTTACCAACAATTAGGTCGCGACCTTTGCCTCCCCAGAGGATATCATCGTCTGCACCGCCAAAAATGCTATCGTTTCCTTGGTCGCCACAGATTTTGTCTTTGCCTCCATCCCCTTCGAGAAAGTCGTCTCCACTATTGGCATAAATTATGTCGTTGCCATCCAAAGCACTAATTGTATCTGATTCGGATGTTCCTTCGAGATAGTCAAATTTTGGAGTTCCGGTGAGAGATGCCATTTTTTTTATTTTGTATTCTGGATTAAACAGCAAAGACTAATAATACTATCTATAATGATTAGGTCTGTTTGCTGCTGACTTAATCTTATTAAACTTTGTGCTTGGTTAGCAAATACCCCCACCGTAACTTAATTAAATCTTTAGTATTTAACGGGTTTTTATGAATTTTTTTCGATGTAAATATGCGTAAAAATACGGTTGTCAAAACTAATTTAAATACTGCATCTTTGTTAAATATTTACAATAAAACGGTTTTTTTAATGTTTAGATAAATACAGCGCGATCGATCTATCCCCGCCGTAGGGACAGGGCATTGCCCATTGGTGTCAACTTAACTTCTAACCCAGTCAGAGACTGCTGTTTGACTATTAAACTTCGATCCCCCCTAGCCCCCCTTAAGAAGGGGGGGATAAGAGTTCGATCTTTCGTCCCCCTTCCCCCCTTGGGGGGGGCTAGGGGGGGGTGGGGATGCGAGGGGGATCTAGACTTAGGTAAAAGCGAGAGATACCAAGGGTTTCAGGCGATTGTTGACACCTATGGGCATTGCCCTGTCCCTACTCGATAGACCTGGAATACCCTGTATGTTTTTGATTACCATAAAAGGAGCGTATTGTGTGAATAAATAAGTAAATATTTATTAAGCGCTTCTCAAGGCGGCGATCGCGTCTAGTTTGGCAGCTTGGCGGGCTGGGACAACGCCGAAGAAGAGGCCCACAGCACCGGAGACGCTGACTGCAAGGGCGATCGCCACGGGCGATATTCCAGCTTGTAGGGGTGTGAAATTACCGATGAGTAAAATGCCACTGACACCGACAAAAGTGCCGACTAGGCCTCCGGCGGCGGATAAAATTACAGCTTCGATAATAAATTGAAACAAGATATCTTGTTGGGATGCTCCGATCGCCTTTCTGAGCCCAATTTCCTGAGTACGTTCGCTCACCGACACCAGCATAATGTTCATAATCCCAATCCCACCAACTAACAAAGAAATGCTAGCAACGGCAGTTAACATAATTGTCAAAGCCCCAGAAATTGCCCCCATTCTTGCCATTAAATCTTTCTGATTTCTGACAGTAAAATCATCTTCTATGGTAGTTTTATGTCGCAATCTCAGCAGGTTTTCTACCTGAAATTGAGCCGCGTCCATTTTCGCTTCATCTTTAATAGAAATATATATAGATGTCACCGCTAAACCGTAGGGAGATTTTCGCCCGACAATGCGGTTTGCCATGGTGGCGATCGGCACTACGGCAGAGTTGTCATAATTAGTACCAAAAGATGTGCCTTTTGGTGCTAATACTCCAATTATTTTCATACTGACATTTTTAATCCGCACTTGTTGGTCGAGAGGATTAGTATTACCAAAGAGTTTCTCTGCTAATTCTGAACCAAGAACCACAACTTGGTTATTTTCCTTGACATCAATATCTGTTAAAAACCGCCCCTTTGCCATTTCAAAGCTTCGGACTTGCAGAAATTCGGGAATTGTGCCAAAAATCAAAGACGAAACATTTTTGTTACTGTAGCGAACTATTTCGGAACTGTTAAGTTCTGCGGAAACGCCTTGAACGGAGGGGACTTGAGAGGCGATCGCCTTTGCATCTTCTACTATCAGCGTCTGAGGTGCATTGCTAATTGCATTACGCCTAGCATTGGGTACTCCTGGCCTCACGATTAATACGTTGGTACCGAGGGATTGAACTTGTCCTGCAACATATTTTTGAGCTCCTTCTCCAACTCCAATCATCGCAATTACTGAGGCGTTACCCACAATCATCCCAATCATGGTTAAACTGCTGCGGGTTTTATTTGCTAGCAGGGTTTGACCGGCCATTTTGACGCTTTCAATAAAATTCATAATTGGGAATGGGAAATTGGGAATGGGAAATTGGTAATTGGGAATGGGTAATTGGTAATTGGTAATTGGTAATTAGAACAACAACTGCTTTCCTGTCAACTGCCAACTGTCAACTGTCAACTGACTAATTAAGCACTTCGGAGTGCAACAATTGGGTCTAGTTTTGCAGCTTGTTTTGCGGGCACGATGCCGAAAAATAAGCCGATGCTACCGGAAACACCGACTGCAAGGGCGATCGCCACTGGAGAAACACTAGCTTGCAAAGGAGTAAAAGCAGATACCAAAAGCACGCCACCAATACCAAATGCAGTGCCGATCGCCCCACCTGCCGCCGACAAAATCACCGATTCAATCATAAACTGAATTAAGATATCTTGCTCCGAGGCTCCGATCGCCTTTCTGAGTCCAATTTCCTTAGTGCGCTCAGTCACAGAAACTAGCATAATATTCATAATCCCGATCCCACCGACCAAAAGCGAAATTGCCGCCACAAAAGCCAACATCAACGTTAAAGCCGCTGTAATACTACCCAAAGTATTCATCAAATCTTTCTGATTTCTGACAGTAAAATCATCCTCCTTAGTAATTTTGTGACGCAATCTTAGCAGATTTTCTATTTGAAATTGCGCAGCTTGCATCATATTTTCATCTTTGATAGAAACCGAAATAAATGTGACTTTTGTACCGTAGGGAGAAGTTCTACCCACGATCCGATTTGCCATTGTTGTCAGCGGCAAATAAACATTCATATCTTGATTGTCACCAAAGCTAGAACCCTTAGCCTGCATCACTCCAATCACTTGAAAAGTAGAATTTTTGATGCGGATATATTGACCAATTGGCGGTGTATTACCAAACAATTGTTCGGCGGCTTCTGAACCTAAAGCTACTACATTTTCTTGTCGGGCTAAATCTAGTTTATTTAAAAAACGACCTTGGGCAATATCAAAGCTTCTAACTGTCAGAAACTCTGGAGTAGTTCCTACCACAGAAGACGAAACATTTTTGTTACGATAGGTAACGAGTTGACTATCATTGAGAGTTGGTGCAACTTCTTGGACAGAAGGAACTTGAGAGGCGATCGCCTCTGAATCCTCCAACACCAAAGTCTGAGGTGGAATCACGGGGCGACTTTGTGCTTCGGGACTTCCAGGAATAATAAATAGCAAGTTTGAACCCAGAGAGTTAACTTGTCCCTCGATAAAGGTTTGAGCTCCTTCGCCGATGCCAATCATCGAAATTACGGAAGCATTACCGATGATGATTCCTAACATCGTCAAGCTACTGCGAAGTTTGTTTGCCGTCAAAGTTGTGACGGCCATTTTGATGCTTTCAACAATATCCATAATTCGATTTTGAATTTTAGATTTTGGATTTTAGATTAGGGAATTGGGAATTGGTAATTGGTAATAGGGAATGGGGAATTGGTAATGTGTCAACTTAAGATTTAAGCCCATAATAAATCTCGCTTGTATTCGAGTCTATATCCCCCTAAATCCCCCTTAAGAAGGGGGACTTTGAATACTCTTTTTCTCCCCTTGTTAAGGGGGACTTTGACCGCTCTTGTCCCACCCCCTACTCCCCTTCTTAAGGGGAGTAGGGGGTGACTTTGACCGCTCTTGTCCCCCCCTTCTTAAGGGGGGTTAGGGGGGATCTCCGGGTTTAAAAACACCCTAGGGGCGATCAAGAGAAATAATGCCCAATGCCCAATGCCCCATACCCAATGCCCTATTCCCCATGCCCTACTTTTGATTCTTGATAATATCCTCCAACTTCTTACCTTGAGGAAGTTCTGTGAACACCCGATCGCCAGCCTTCGCACCCTCCAAAATCTGAATCTTATTACCTATCGTTGAACCAATGGTAACTGGGTGAAACTTAGGCTGCTGTTTCTCATCTGGAATCAACACACCTGTTTGACCTTTATTCGTCACAATTGCCACCGTCGGCACAACTAAAGCATTGCTCAACTTTTGACCCACAAATCTCAAATCTACATTCATCCCCGACTGCAACAAATCTTTGCCCGTATCTATGGCTACTCGGACTTGAAATAACGTCACATCCCGTTCTTTGACAGCTTCTGGGGCAATTAATTTAACGCGGCCTTTAAAAACTTTATCTGGATAAGCATCTGCCACTATTTCCACTACTTGACCCGGTTTAATTTGACTAATATCGGCTTCCGGGACTTTCGCTAAGACTTCCACATCTCTTGCTAAAGCCACAATCGATGTGGAAGTTGCCGAAGTAGCTTCAGATGCCGATGTTGCCGGAGTCACAAAAGCTCCTTGGATGGCGTACCTTTGGGTAATTATTCCTGCAAAGGGAGCGCGAACTTTGGTGTCTTCTAACTGCACTTCTTGATAACGGACTTGGGCTTGAGCTTCTGCTAAGTCTGCTTTAGCTTGTGCTACTTCTTCTGGGCGAGAGCCGTTTACTTGTACTGCTAATTGGCTTTTTGCTTCGGCAACTGCTGCTTGGGCTTTGGCTATTTCTTCTGGACGATTGCCGTTTTCTAATTGTGTTAATTTGCTTTTGGCTTCAGCAACTTCTGCTTCGGCTTTGGCTATTGCTTCCGATCGCGTCCCGTTTTTCAATTGGTTTAATCCTTGCTGCTCGACTTCAACAGCAGCTTGCAGTTGCTGGATTTGGGAGAGCCGATTTTCTTGCAGTTGTTGCAGGCGTCTTTGGGATTCTGTTACTTTAGCTTGGGCAGTCCGATTTTCTTTAATTAATTCATCCAGTTTATCTTGAGCCAGAGCACCTTCTTTGACTAATGACTGATTGCGTTCGACACGTTGAGCTGTTAGTTCGGCTTGGGCTTTACTCGATTCAATTTGGGTTTGTGCTTGGGCAATTTCTTGTTTTAAACTACCAGTTTGAGCATCTGCTAAACGAGCTTGAGCTTGGGCTAATTTAGCTTTCCCTTGGCTGACTTCTTCCACGCGACTACCGGTACGCAGTTGTTGCAAGCCGGCTTGACTTTGCTGCAAGCGGGATCTGGCTGCTGCGACTTCTTCCACCCGACTGCCGGCTTGGAGTTGAGCGAGACTGGCTTCGGCTTGATCTAAGCGGGCTTGGGCACTGGCGATGTCTTCCGAGCGATTCCCGGCCTCGATTTTGGCAAGTTTGGCTCGAATGCTAGTTTCCCTGGCTTTGGCTTGTTGGAGTTGGGCTTCGATGTCGCGACTTTCCATCCGGGCAATAATTTGTCCTGCTTCGACGCGATCGCCCTGTTCGACAAATAATTCTGCTATCCGCCCGGAGCCTTTGGGGCTGAGATTCACGCGCTGTACCGGCTGCACCGTGCCGCTAGATGTGATCCGCACGGTGAGGTTTTGCGATTCCACAGGCACTGTCAGGGTGGCGATCGCATCTACTTTGGGCTGGGATTTACTCTTTACTATATAGATGGTGGTCGGTACAGCTATCAACCCTGCTGCAAGCAGCCCGATCGCCCACCGTTTCGATTTGGGCGCGGGTTTTTTGGGGGACTGCTTTTGAGCGGTTTTGGTATCTGCAATCTGGGTATCTGCCGTCTTCGTATCTTCCACTTGGACTTGAGCAGTTTCCTTTTTAGGGCTAACGATCATACCGAGTCACCTAATTTAATCTCAGGATTACCTTTAAGGTAAAGTTTTTGTTAATGTTTGGCATCGTCTTTGAGACTCATCCGATCGGGTGATTTCAAAAAAGTTCCCGAATCAACATCTATTAAGAATTATATAGCCTATTTGACGTTTTTGAACCCAGCGAGGTAAAATTATCTGCCCTGAAGCTTACCTGGGGGAAAAATAAGTTATTCAAAAAGTCAAGGCACAAACAAAAACCGGGTAACTCCAAAGCTACCCGGAAATACCAAATTTAGGATTCAGACAAATCTAAAATCTAAACCTTAAAATTCTTAAACAGTTACAGCTTTCTTAGCAGTAGAGCTCAATTCGCCCTTAGCATATTTAGCTGCAAAATCATCCAAAGATACTTGCTTGATTTTTGTACCGTGGCCAGCACAGCCAAAAGATTGATAGCGATCGCTACAAACTTTTTGCATAAACTTGATCGATGGCTTCAAGAAGTGACGGGGATCAAACTCATCAGGCTTCGCAAACAAAGCTTGACGCACCGCAGCGGTAATCGCCAAACGGTTGTCAGTATCGATATTGATCTTGCGAACGCCGCACTTAATTCCCTTTTGGATTTCTTCGACTGGTACGCCGTAGGTTTCGCGGATTTTGCCACCGTTGCTGTTGATGATTTCCAGCAATTCTTGGGGCACAGAAGAAGAACCGTGCATTACCAAGTGAGTGTTTGGTAAGCGGCGGTGAATTTCTTCAATGCGGCTGATTGCCAAAATTTCGCCGGTGGGCTTGCGAGTAAACTTGTAAGCGCCGTGAGAAGTGCCGATCGCCACTGCTAGAGCATCAACGCCGGTTTGCTCAACGAAATCAACAGCTTGCTCAGGATCTGTCAACAATTGATCGTGAGACAAAGCACCTTCAAAGCCGTGTCCGTCTTCTGCTTCGCCCATCCCGGTTTCCAGAGAGCCCAAGCAACCCAGTTCACCTTCGACGCTAACGCCGATGGAATGAGCAACATTCACGACATCGCGAGTAACTTGAACGTTGTACTCGTAGCTAGCAGGAGTTTTAGCATCTGCTTCCAAAGAACCGTCCATCATCACGCTGGTGAAACCTTGGCGCATGGCAGAATAGCAAGTACCGGGGGCATTGCCGTGGTCTTGGTGCATGGAAATGGGGATGTGAGGATAGGTTTCAACTGCGGCCAAAATCAAGTGGCGCAGGAAGTTTTCCCCAGCGTAGGAGCGAGCGCCGCGAGAAGCTTGCAGGATCACGGGGCTGTTGGTTTCGTCAGCAGCACGCATGATCGCTTGGATTTGCTCCATGTTATTGACGTTGTAAGCCGGTAGGCCGTAACCATTTTCAGCCGCGTGGTCGAGCAGCAGTCGCATAGGTACTAGCGCCATAGATATTCCTCCTAATTATTTGTGGTTTCTGGCCAGTGAATTTTGGACAAGTTCAATTCTTACGACAATCTTAAGACAATTTGCTACCGATCGCGCAGGATGTTTGCAGATTCAATTGAAAATTCTCAATACTAAAATATTGAGTTCTGAGTGTTATACTCAGAACTCAATATTTCTTGTTTGATGTTAGTTTATGGGTCGCCCGGGATTTGAACCCGAGACCAATCGGTTAAAAGCCGAATGCTCTACCGCTGAGCTAGCGACCCGCGAAAACATTGTTACCGCGCACATTTACTAATAGTAGCACCCATCATTTTAAATAGCAAGTCTTTTTTACAAAAAAGTTGCCGTCATCCGCACCAACATCTCGCAAGTCGCGCCGGGGGGCAAATACATCAAGTGTTCGCCTGTGTTTAGGGCATTCCGAGGAGCAGTCCAAGGTTCCAAACAGTAAAAATCCTTGCCTTTGAGCATCCAGAAGACCAACTTGCCATAGCTAGAGCTGTAGCTAAGGGTGAGGCGTAAATCGCGAGCCGAGTCAGTGACAGTAGCAGCCAGGCCTGTGAGTTCATCAAAGGAAACATCTATTTCATCCAGGTTGGGGTCAAAAACTCCGGTGAAATAACCCTTGGAGTGAGTGTTCTGATCTCTGTACTGCATCCCCGGAATTTCAAAGCGGAGCTGGGATTTGTCCTCTGCTAAAAAGTAAGGGTGTAAGCCGCTAGAAAAGGGCATCGGTTCCTCAGACAGATTGGTGTATCGCTGAAAAATTTCCAAAGCATTGCCTTTAATCTGATAAGTAAAGGCTAGTTGGAAATCAAAGGGATAAACAGCCAGGGTCTTGTCGCTACTTTCGAGCATCAGGGTAACAGCGGCGCAACCATCCGTCACCATTTCCTCTACCGTCCAAGGTAAATCGCGAGCAAAGCCGTGCTGTTTGAGTTGCCGCTCCACTCCCTTGTGTGTGTAGGTATTGTCGGGGAGATTGCCACAGATGGGAAACAGGATCGGCACTCCGCCTCGTACAGTCAAATCGGGATTGGTGAACCGTTCGGTGTCTAAGTATAAGATTTCTTTGCCTTCAACCAGCCAGCTAGTGGCAATACCGCCTCGTTCCGGCACAACTTCGAGAGTGGAGTTAGCGGTTTCGTCAGAGAGGACGTAGGTTTTGTACTGCTTTTGCTTGAGCGCGATCGCAAACACATTTGTCATCGGTAGTAGGTCATGGATCATTGGTTGTCAGTCAATTTGTGGTTAGTAGTTAGTCGCCCATTTGTTGCTACCCCTTGGACTCTCATTTCTTCCCTCGGTAGTCCTCCCTGCTGGTTAACCTATCTTTGCAGATAGGGGAGGCAAGGCGATCGGCTTGTAGTCGCTGGAGGTTTTTTTAGCTGGGAGCAGCGCTGTGGGAGTCGGTGGTTTGACCGCGAGTTTGAAGGATACAGACTGAGTTGGGGGAAGATAACTTTGGGGACTGCTTCCTGTTGGCGAACTCGGAGATGGCGGCGAAATGAACGGTTCTTTGATGAATGGCTCTTTGGTAAATGGATCTGATTCGCCACTAGGTTTTTGACGTTCACCTCGGTAGATGCGGGGTGGCAAATCTTTACTCGGAGGCGGGCTTGACTCAACAGCCGGAAAGTTTCCGTTCTCAAAAAATGACGAATTTTCTTGCTGTTTGGGTGCCACGGGCAAAGTGGGCAAACTACGATTTGGTTTGATTTGTCCTGGCTGGGGTTGGCTACTTTCACCTCCTAGGGAAGGGGCATCTGGCTGGGATTTTTGTGTACGGTTCTTAATCACTACTGGTAATTGAGAATTCGGATTTTTTTGGTCTGGTACTCCCGACAATGGGGCTTCTAGAACTACTTGCGATCGCATCGGTCGATCGAAGATACTCGAAATCTGCTCGACGCGCTTAAGGATGCGATCGGCCGCTGCTCCTGTCACCACCTTCGGCTGAAACTTTTTTACCTCCACAGGCAGAAACTCTACTTTCATATTTCTGTCTTTGAGCGATACTTTCAGCACTGCTGTGTCGTAATCGCTACGAGCATTGCCCCCAAAGATAAAATTTCCCAGGGAGTAAACTATCGGTCTGCCTTTGTAAACTTCCGCACCTTGCAGAACATGGGGGTGGTGTCCTACCACCAAATCAGCTCCTTGGTCGATCGTGAACCGAGCCAAATCTATCTGCCAATCCCCTGGATAATCTGCCAATTCTACTCCCCAGTGATAATTCACAATAATCCAGTCTACCTGACCCCTGAGAGCTCGAATATCCTCCGCCACACGGTTATTGCGGCGCGGGTTAGTTCCTGCTGTCCCCAAGTCGGCAGCGTGGAGGTCAGAATCGTAGTAACCAAGGTAAGCGATCCGCTGACCCTTAACTTCAATAATATCTGGACGCCTTGCTTCTTTAATATTTTTGCCGGCTCCCAGATGCTGAATTCCCGCATTATTTAGAGTATTTATAGTTTCCACCAGTCCAGGTTCCTGGTAGTCCATAGCGTGGCTATTTGCTAGATTGACAATATCCACTCCGCCTGCTGTTAATACTTTGACCAGTTCTGGATCGGCTTGAAAATTTAATTGTTTTTTATTTTTACCCAAGCTAGAACGAGTCAGGGGATTTTCTAGGTTCACCATCGCCACATCTGCTTTGCGATATTCTTCCATGTTTGCGAAGGCCCAATCGTAGCCTCTGTCTGCCACTTTGGAAAAGGCATCTAATAGATTCACATTCCCGCCGAACATCAGAGTAACAGTAGGGTCATAAGGATTGGCAACTCGATCGAGCTTTACTACTGGTAATGTTTCTAAAGCTCCTTGTACGGTGTTCCCGCGTTTGGGAGGAGGACCGGACATTACTGCCACTTTCTGGTATGCAGAGGTGGGCGGGTCTAACCGCATCACCAGAGCTTCTTGGTATGTCACCCAACAACCTAATATAAATGAAGCCAGTGATGAACCGACTAGCAGTAGAGAACGATAGCTTTTAAATTTAACCCAATCGAATACCAGCAGGGAACGGTAACGTCGCCGTCCCCGATTTGCCGGAGTGACGATGCGTACTGATTGTTTCCAAAGAATTTCTGGTTCTCCTGCTAAACGCGCGTGAATTCTCACGCCTTCTACTGCTGGCGAGTTAAGTCTCCACAGTTGGTGACAAATGAATTTGACTACACCTTCTCGCAGAGTGCTCCCCAGTAGTGTGGCATCTGAAGCAAAGTCGCGCTGGAATTCTACCAAGATTTGTACGCATCCTGCCTGAGCCTCTTCGACGCGGGCATAAATCCCTTCTGGTCGCAGCAAACTGTCTATCCAATAATTAAGCGCTTGAAAGTTTCCCGATCGCGCTAGCTCCAGAATAGACGGCTGCGACCAATTTTCTGCATATACCATCAATTAGCCTCCTTAACACGCTTCACTCGCGCTGACTTCAATTTTTGTTAACGGAACCGCAATTTTCTTAGCTTAACCGCCACAGGTTCCGCTGCCCGCTTTGAAGCTAGTTATTGGCCGCCACCATTTTCTACATTTAGTTGCCCACTGCTGTCAGTGACTTCCATCACAATTGGCTAATTTTAATCCTAACCTTTGGTGATGAGTGGCAAAATTTGCGGAAAAATGGATGGGCGATCGAAATTTCTTTGCAGAGTCTGTTTTTATTATCCTTGTTTGAGTATCGCTTTGACGATCGATCTGCACATATAGCATTTCGGCAGTTCGGCACTTGGGCTTGAGGTATGGCAGTTCGGCAGAAGGCAGACGCTGATCCTAGGTCCTAATACAGGCACAGCATAAACTGTGACAATATAAATGGCGTAGTAGGTAGATTTAGTGGTATCATTTAATTTGGTAATTCCCATCGGTTTCAAAGTTTTAGAAAACGTGAAACTGGCTAGTCTATCGGGCTGTGCCTTCCGATGTAAAGCTCAAAGTACGTTAATGTAAACAGGCAATCTTTTAAGCAAGTTACACTGCGCAGGAGAACTGACAAATGCTACAGCGCAAAATCTATCAACTCTGTTGTGATGGTCGTGAGGTTTCTATTTTTCTTCGAGATCAGCAACGTTGGATAGAGCGCGCTCGTATCCTAGATATTGAAGGGGATCTAGTCACGCTGCGCTACGAAACCGACGAAGAAGACGAACTCAGCTCTTGGGAAGAAATGGTGCGTCTAGAGAGTATTGGCTCTGTGTCCCAAAAATTGGCTTCGGTGTCGAGAATTAACTGCGAGCCCCTAGTTTCTGACGATTGTCCAGAAGCAGAACAAATTCGCAATCACTACCCAGACTCTAGTTTGGAATAGTTTTCAGATTCTGTCTAGGCAGGAAATCACACTGGGGAGATTAGAAAATAACTTTTCTCCCTTTTTTGCGCTCTGTTTCTGTTGTAGTTGAACAGGGAACTAGGGGCTGTCGGTTTCCTCCGAGGGGGAGAGTTCCGACTCTGGTATCGATTTAAACACGGGACAGTAGCCATCGGGAGTGACTTTGAATCCAAACAAAGGAGATAATTGACTCCAACAGCGCTGGCCGCGGTAGTGCTGGCAGTTGGCACAGCATTCGATGTTGATGATGCGAGTTCGATCGCTCCCTTGAAACAACAGTTCCCGTTGAGAAATCCCCCGCAGCACAAGTTCCTCCCCTTGCCATCGGGCTTCTACCAAACCGGTATCGGCAAAATTGACCCAGCGGGGATCGTCTGTAATCTGGTGTGGCAAATTAATGGCTACTTCCGTCCCCAAGTCACTGAGTTCTCCCTCATAATTAGTTTCCGGGATGGCCGGTTGCAAAAACATTTCGCCCAGGGGCAGATCTACAATAGTTCCGGTGGCAGGAGTGTGCAACTGGTAGCGGTTTCGCAACTCGTCCAAATTAGCCAAATCCGCCAAATAGGCGGGGGAACCGTGGATCAAAATTACGTGCTGCGGGCGCAAGTTGTGAATTAGCTGGGTAGTTCCGGGTCCGTCACAGTGTTCGGCTAATAAGTAAGTTTCGATCGGTCGGACTCCTGATTCCTGTCTGTCACCAACAGATTCTCTGACAGGATATCCGGGTTTTTGAGGTAGAAGTACAATCCAAGGATGGGTGCGATCGGCAACGTACAAATTCCAATCAGCAGTTTCATCAGTAATCACAATACAGGGGCCTTGGCCCAAAAATGGCTGCTGTTTGGGATCTCGTCGGCGCACGCGGGGTTTGACCCTTTCATCCCAAAATAAAGGTTGATGCAGAGCAAAATTTTGGACTGCTGTGGGAAATTGAGGTAGCAATTCCAAATAAGCGTCGCAGCCGTCAGCCACCGCACCATCTACCCAGATATCTAAGTCGCGACCGGTAAAATAGTGGTGGCTGCGGAGTAGCATTAGGAGTTCTTGGCCCAAACCCAGTGCTGGTGTGGGCAACAGTACGGAATAGCCGTCGGCGATCGCGCGATGAATCCGTTCTGCTAACTGATTTTCCAGTTGTCGGCGGTGAGGGTGACGGGCAGTACCATAACTGCCTTCCAAAATTAGCACATCGGGTTTGAGTCCCCGGAGTTCTCCCAGGGGCAACCCTTCCACCAAACGAGAATTGGACAGAAAAAAATCACCGGTGTAAACGAGGGTGTAGGTGCGGTGGGGGGCAGCATAGGTGAGGATGGCAGTGGCCGCTCCGGGCAAATGGCCCGATGGGAATAACTGGACGGTGAGTCCCCGGCGCAGTTCCACGGGGGACTGCCAAGGCAGTGGCTGACAGAAATGCAAATCTGATGACTGGGCCTGTTGTAACCAGTTCAGGGGTAGCAGTTGGGTTGTCACTTCGCTGGCATAGATGGGTAACTGGGGGAAAGATTGGTGAAGTGCTAGTAAACCTCTGGCGTGGTCGGCATGGGCATGGGTACATATCACTAAATCGGCGGGATCTGGCCGATCGAGGTCTGCTGACAGCAGTGGGATATTTTCGACACCACAGTCAAGTAAAATCCGGTGCGGTCCCATTCGCACTAACAGACAGACGCCTTCATTACCATGACCTGCGCCGTAAGGTAAACAATCGAGTTCCATCATTGCGGTGAGCTCCCTGCTTTGCGCGCAATTTGCTGTATCACCACATTTAAACTCTTGTGACGACTCCATTGAGCGATCGAGTGGAAATGTTTGCGATACAAATTCTGCCCTTAAGATTTGATGCTACCAAGGAAAGGGATCTTGCGAGTGATACATAATTGGTAGTAAATCAGGATTTATCATAAAACTGGGTTGAAAACCCTGTCACTCCGGCGAAGCTGAACTCTTAACCGCCGTTGGGCCAGGGATTTGTATCAGTTTCGCATCTGGCTCTAATGGTGTGGAAAAGTAATAGCAAAAATCTATCGGATAACTCATGGCAACAGCTATTCTCGACCTCGAAATTTCTCAACTGCCGCCAGAAATAGCGTTTGAGGAGCGCTACAGCAAAGCGCTGGTGTTAATTCGATTGCACGGAAATCCGATCGGTCAAGCAACTTTGCCAGTAGTCGGAGGTCGCATTGGCGGCGATGAATTACAGGAAGCACTGACGAAGGCTGTGGGGAAAAACCTTGGAAAAAACTGGCTTTGGGAGGCCTTAGCATGGGACGAACGGGGGCCTGTGCAGCCTGTGCCGATCGCCACCGTAGCGGTTTGCACGCGCGATCGCCCGGAAGATTTGCAGCGCACTCTTGAAGCATTGATGGGACTGCCCGATGATGGTCAGGAATACTTGGTAATTGACAACTGTCCCGCCACTGATGCTACCAGGGAACTGGTCAAAAATTACCCAAAAGTCCGTTATGTGCGGGAGGATGTACAGGGCTCCAGCGCGGCCCGCAATCGAGCTTTACGGGAAGCTAAACACGAATTCGTGGCGTTTACAGATGACGATGCGACTCCCGATCGGAATTGGTTGCGATCGCTCTTGCAAAATTTCAGTGACCCCAGAGTGATGTGCGTGACGGGCCTAGTGATGCCACTGGAACTGGAAACAGAAGCCCAAGAATGGTTTGAGCGCTACAGCCCCCACGGGCGGGGATTTGAGCGCCTAATATTTGATGGGGCCCACAGCAATCCTCTGGTTGTGCATCTGGTGGGGGTTTCAGCGAGTATGGCTGTGCGTTCAAGTTCGATGGACTTTATCGGGCTGTTTGACGAAGCTTTGGGGGCGGGAACGCCAGCGGCTAGCGGGGAAGACTGCGAATTTTTTACCCGCATTTTGCGATCGGGCTACTGCATTGTCTACGAGCCCAGGGCCTTGAGTTGGCATCGCCATCGGCGCACCTGGGAAGAATTGCGGAACACTCTTGAAGGCTATGGAGTGGGAGTCTATGCTTTTTGGACGCAGATGATTTTGGTGCATCGAGAATTCGGCGTGATGCTGTTAGGCTTGTCATGGTTGTGCTACAAACAAATTCCTGAACTAATTGCTTCAGTGCGAAAGCAACCGGATGCTGTTCCTAGTGATTTGCTTTTGGCTCAATTACGGGGCTGTATTAGTGGGCCGATGGCTTATTTTGCTTCTCGGAAGTGGTTGCAAAAGATTAAGGAAGAAATTAGTTGTTAGTTGTTGGTTGTTAGTTGTTGGTTGTTAGTTGTTAGTTGTTAGTTGTTGATTATAATAACCGATGCCCGATTCCCAGTTCCCAATTACCAATGTAAATATGGAAAACATAACAGTTAGTATAGTTCTGATAACTCACAACCGCAGTTATTCGCTGCGGCGGGCTTTGGATGCTTTGCAATTACAGACTTATCTCTTAGAACTCATCGAAGTTAGAGTGGTGGTAGATAGCTGCATTGACGATACTTTAGCAATGTTAGAAGAGTACAAAGCTCCTTTTAAACTCCAAATAATTGAGGCAAATTGCCGCAGTGTGGGTATGTCTCGTAATGTTGGAGCTTTAGAGGCTACTGGACAAATGTTGCTGTTTCTCGATGATGATATCGAACCAACTCCCTGTTTAGTAGAAAACCATTTGCGGGTTCATCGAGAGCATCCGGGCTGCGCTGCGATCGGTCCTTATCCGCCAAAGTTACGCTCCAGGACTAAGTTTTTTGAGATAGAAGTGCGGACTTGGTGGGAGGAAAAATTTTACCAGATGAGCAAGCCCGATCACCGCTATAGTTATCAAGATTTGCTCTGTGGCAATCTTTCTATTGAGACTAAACTGTTTGCTAGCACCGCAGGTTTTGATTCTGCCTTTGGTCCTGGTACTGCCTATGAAGATTATGAATTCGCCTTGCGTTTGCTCAAGGCAAATGTGCCTTTTGTGGCGGCACCGGATGCTGTTGGCTATCATTATGAACATGAAACTAATTATCTCGATCGCTCTTTTGGTCGTGCTCGTGCGGAAGGGCGATCGGATGTTTTGATCGGTGAGCGACACCCAGAAATCAAACCCTTTCTACACATCAAGGACTATGAGACTCCTGATGCGTTGGTAGATAAAATTTTGGTGGCGATGGTGTTTCTATGGCCAGCCGGCTTAGATTTGTTGACTATCGGACTCAGAAAATCCCTTGACTGGCTGGAATACCTGGGGATGCGGGGTAGTTGGCGGTGGCTGCGGACAAGACTACTGGCTTACTCCTATTTGCGGGGGGTGATGGATAGTTTGCCAACGCGATCGGCTGTGGCGAGTTTTATGCAATCAGGAACGGCTAGCGCGGCTGTCAGGGCACAGGAAATTGAAATTGACTTGCAGGAAGGTTGGTTGGAGGCAGAGCGAATCATTGACGAAAAACGACCAGATGGGGTTCACCTGCGTTACGGTGAAATTCCGGTGGGTCACATCGCCCCGAAAGTTGGTATGGAACCACTACGAGGCGTTCACTTGCGTCCAATTTTGGCAAATACGATGTGGGAGGAATTGCTAGGGGCGATCGCCCTTAAAGGTATGCCGAAAAGTGCGGTCCAGAATGGGTCTAGTTTAGTTGACAACAGCCTACTTCAACATCTACAGTTATCTATAGTATTGGACAAAAAAATCAGCGATCGTCCTTCCTAGAAAGCAGCTATAGGGAGAAACCTGGTTTGTGACGACAATATTATATTTAAATATTTAATACTGGCAAAAACCAGATTGATTGGGAACTCCTGCTTAATTCTTATGATTTTAACCAAGACGAATGGGTCGTTAAATAATTAGGAATCCACCATGGTAATTAGGTCAATAAAACTGATGGGAGTCGATTTTTTAGAATCAAGGGCTGAGCCAGCAACTCAGGTGCAGATTGAGTGGGTGGAGACTACGCAACCAGAACTTGAAATAATGGGTGGGGTATGCTATGAAAAATAGGGTAAATGTGGGGAACATTCGCAAAATCATTCATTTCTTTGATTTGCTGCGGGTGTTGGTCGATCGAGATATGAAATTACTTTACAAGCGATCGTCTTTAGGTATTGCTTGGACTTTAATCAGTCCGCTGTTACAGTTAGCTGTATTTTCCTTTGTATTTCGCTCCGTCATACCCATTAATGTTTCTAAGTTCTCTTCCTTTGCGTTCAGCGGTTTGTTAATATGGACTTGGAGTCAGACAGCGCTATTCAAATCGACGGCACTGATTACCAACAACCGCGCTTTAATTAGACAGCCAAATTTTCCCACAGAAATTTTACCATTGGTGACAACAACCACGGGGTTAATTCACTTTTTGCTGGCGCTACCGGTGCTAATTATCTTTCTGGCTGTTGATGGCGTGCGGCCCAGTTATGTACTGCTGATTTTACCGCTATTGATGTTGATTCAGTTTGTTTTGACGGTGAGTTTTGCTTATCCACTCGCTGCGTTGAATGTCACATTTCGTGATACTCAACACACTTTGGGTGTGCTGTTACAGATGTTTTTTTACCTGACTCCGATTTTTTACGACCTCAGCAGCGTCCCGCAAGCATATCGTGCATTCTATCAGTTAAATCCCATGGTACCTCTGATGCAAGCCTACCGCGATGTACTGTTGAGAGGTATTCAGCCGGATTGGGTAGCACTGTTAATTGTCAGCGCTGTTGTGGCTGCTCTTTTTCCGATCGGGTTGGGGATTTTTCGACGCCAAAGCGATCGTTTTGTGGAGGAATTGTAAATGCGTCCAGCTATTGTTGTTAAGGGTTTGGGGAAACGTTTTAACCGCTACAGTGCCGATCGACCTTTTACTATTATGGAGGCCGCTTTGTGGGGATGGTGGCGGATGAAACCCCAGGCTCATTTTTGGGCGCTGCGAGATGTGAGTTTTACGGTGTCTCCTGGGGAAATGCTGGGAATTATTGGCAAAAATGGGGCCGGAAAATCGACCCTATTACAACTTGTTGGCGGTATTGGCTGCGCTGAGGAAGGGACTATTGAGGTTAATGGCAGAATTGGTGGTTTGTTAGATTTGGGGGCAGGTTTTCATTCGGATTTAACTGGTAGAGAAAATGTGTTTGTGGGGGCGGTGGTGGCTGGTTTGACTCACAGAGAAGCGGGGCGTCGGTTTGATGATATTGTTGAATTTGCGGAGTTGGAAAAGTTTATTGATAGCCCCATGCGGACTTACAGTACGGGGATGCAAATGCGTCTGGCTTTTTCGGTGGCGGTTCACACCGATCCAGAAGTGCTTTTAGTAGATGAACATTTGTCGGTTGGGGATGTGGCTTTTCAAACTAAATGTTTGAATAAGATTAATGATTTTAAGAGTCAAGGTTGTGCAATTGTTTTGATTTCTCACATGGCTGAGCAAATTCAGAAAATGTGCGATCGGGCTTTGTGGTTGCGATCGGGTACAATCATGGCTTACGGGGAGACTGAAGCCGTAATCAGTCAGTATTTAGGGGAAATGGGTTCGGAAACTGAAATACTTAATCCCCTGATTCTTCCTCAAGTAACAAGTACCGTTTCTCCACAGCGAGTTAATCAACATTGCTTCGGTTCTTTAGGTGTCAAAATTACGGATGTTAAAGTGTTACCGGATGGAGAAATTGAGAGTGGCGATTCTGTAACTATTGAGATAGATTATGCGGTGGTCAAGTCAATTTCTGGTGTGATATTTGGGGTGACAATTAGCCGGAAAGACGGTCAAATTTGTTTGGATATTAAAACCAATAAAATCGGTCAATTGCTACCGCTGGCTCAGGGTGAGGGCAAAATTAGGCTGTATTTAGATAGATTAGATTTGGGGAATGGTCAATATTATGTAAATGTTGGGGTTTATGAAAAAACCTTGGCTTATACTTATGATTATCGCCATCAGGTTGCTCCGTTGTATGTGCGATCGCCTTTACGCCAAAACACGATTCTTTGTCCTCCTTACCGCTGGGAGTGGGATGGTCAAATCGAGAGTGCCCAATTAGCAAATCAAGTTGAACCAACTCACCCTATTAATAAAAACAATCCGAATTATGCCACAATTTTGACTCAGTTGCAAGAGCAGAGTAAGCCTAATTTTTTAATGTTGGGTTCTCCACAATGCGGTATTGAGGCTTTGTATGGATGTCTGGAAAATTCCTTGCAAATTATTCAAGCAGGTGCGAGGAAAGTTCACTTTTTTGACTTAAATTACGATCGCGGTGTCGAGTGGTATAGCCAGCAGTTGACTCACGGTGTGGCGGGAGATACAGTGCTGCGCTGGGAGATGACTCCTGAGTATATGGATCATCCTTTGGTAGCGGAACGGGTTTATAAGTGTTTCCCCGATGTGAAATTAATTATGATGCTCAGAAATCCCGTGCAAAGAGCATGGGTACACTATAATTTGGAAGTGGCGATGGGTTTTGAAGAGTTCGATGTTACCAAGGCGATCGCTTCTGAGTGCGATCGGCTAGCAGGTGAAATCGAAAAACTTCGTTCTACTCCAAATTACCACAGTTTTAATCACCAGCACTATTCCTATTTGTCGCGGGGTATTTATGTGGAACAAATCAAGAATTGGCTGGACTATTTCCCAAGAGAACAGTTGTTGATTTTGAAGACTGAGGATTTTCAGGAAAATCCTGGTAAGGTATTTTCTAAGGTGTTGAATTTCTTGGATATTAGCGCTAGTGCTGTCAAGGAATACGAGATTAATATTGTTGAGGATTATAGTAAAATGCCGGAGGCGATGGAAGATAAATTAATCGGTTATTTTAAGCCTTATAATCAGCAGTTGTCTGATTTGTTGAAAGAGGATTTTAGTTGGAGTTAGGGAAAGAGTTTTTTACCGCAGAGAGCGCAGAGAGCGCAGAGAGTGCTAAAAGGAACATAAATCATAGCTCTTTCTTCTCTTCCTCTGTGTCCTCTGCGCTCTCTGTGGTAAATTTAAAAAAATCTTATTCACCAACACTTTATCAAGTATCAACATGAACAGAGTTTTTTACCTTACTAGAGCGCAGAGAGCGCAGAGAGCGCTGAAAGGAACATGAATCATAGCTCTTTCTTCTCTTCCTCTGTGTCCTCTGCGCTCTCTGTGGTAAATTTAAAAAAATCTTATTCACCAACACTTTATCAAGTATCAACATGAACAGAGTTTTTTACCTTACTAGAGCGCA